>NZ_SJPP01000001.1:2439979-2639389 GCF_007860075.1 Symmachiella macrocystis | reverse complement strand
CCCCGGTGCCGGAGACGAAACTGTTCTGTTCGCCGGCTTCCGCTACGCTCCAGCAGGCGAACAGAACAACCCGTGATACAATTGAACACTAAGTCATGTGACTGGTGTCATCCATGGGGGCAGGTCAATACCCTGGGAGCAAGTGCCTCAGCGAATGGGGCATACCCTTGCTTTTGGTTTGGGGCCTTGAAATTGCAGGAGGCTAATCATCCTCTGTAATAATTTCCTTGACGTATTCTTGGCCGCGAACAATCGTGTGGTGTGCAAATTTTGGCGACCAAAACCGGAATTTGCTGAATGCGCAATGTAGATGGCTGAAAATCTGCAGTCTGCTGCCACTGATTTCAATCTGCCCGCTACGCATCGTGTTTCCCATCGTGTGCAACTCAATGCCGCTGTGTTCATCGATGGGGCCGCTGATTTCTATTACAAACCCAGTGTTTGCACCGTTAATCTTGTCATGGTCAATAACGACAAGATTCGTTCGTTGGTCACTCATGGGTTTCTCCGTGATACTGTCTGGGAAATTCGCCGCTGGTTAATTGCGTATGAACGCGTTGGCAAAAGCAATACATCGAAAAGCATAGGAAATCGAATTGATCACCGCGTAACGATAGTAGGAGCGAAGTGACATTGAAGAATGATAATATCCGGTTAGATCTCCAATATGCAAACAAAAAATTTAAGAGACGATCTGGACTTCCTTTGCGAAGATCGCAACCTCCTTTTGAGGAGGAAGTCAGAGATGAACAAAAAGCGCCGACGCTTTATGCGAAGGTTCAAGGTGTAGGCCGTGCAGCCGCTCCGTATGGTAAAGCTCCATGTAGTCGGAGTTCAAAGAATCCGGAGTGCGCGTCACCGAAGACGACGAAATAATCTAGGGCCTCCTGGCTTCTGATGAACCACTCGATTACCCGCATGCCGTTTGCATCTATACGGGTTGCGATTTCTACTTGGATCAGAACCATCACATTTCGGACCGATTGAGCGGACCCAACACCCGTTAACCCACACAAAGAGACTCTCTGCACGAGCCGAGAGTTTCGGGGTTTGGGGGCGCCAGAACGGCCGTCACTGGCCGTTTGAGAAGTCTCTTTGTGAAAGACGCACCCCAGTTGGGAGACTCCACCCGTGACGCAACCCGTTGCGGAGACTGGCGATATTGCGACAAAATCGCGATTGTCTCTCCACCGGCGCAAGAGAAAACCCCGGGGTCGCGCATTTCGCTACTCCGGGGTTTAAGTGGCGGGGACAGGATTCGAACCTGCGACCTCGAGGTTATGAGCCTCGCGAGCTACCAGACTGCTCCACCCCGCGTCATTGTGTCGATTCCGGCGGGTGAATGCTTTCTCACCGGATCAACTTCTATAATAACAGAGATTCCTAAAACGTCGAGGGTCTCGACCGTGATTCTCACACTCTTATCGGCAAATTTCTCAGAATCATCCACTTTTCCTGTCTCAAAACTCCGCATTCTTCGGCGTTCGCGGGAATGGGATTACGTCGCGGATGTTGGCCATTCCGGTCAGCAACAGCAATGTCCGCTCCAATCCCAACCCAAATCCGCTGTGCGGGACGCTGCCGTAACGACGTAAATCCAGATACCACCAATAATCTTCGGTTTCCAACCCGCACTCGGCCATGCGATCGGTCAGCACGTCCAATCGCTCCTCCCGTTGGCTACCGCCGATGATCTCTCCCACGCGCGGTACTAAAACATCCATTGCTCGGACCGTTTTTCCATCCTCGTTACAGCGCATATAAAACGGCTTGATGCTCCGCGGGTAGTCATACAGAATCACCGGTTGTTTGAAGTGCTGCTCGGTCAAAAACCGTTCATGCTCCGATTGCAGGTCGATACCCCAGGAAACGGGATATTCAAATTCTTGTCCACTCGCCTGTAGAATCTCCACGGCTTCGGTGTATGGCAAGCGGATGAAGTCGTTGTCGATGATGTTGTGGAGCGTTTCCAAAATGGTTTTTTCGATCCGCAGATTGAAAAACTCCATATCCTCCGGACAGGCGGCCAAGACGTCGGCGAGGACTGTGCGGATAAACGACTCCGCTAAGTCCATGTTGTCGTTCAACTCATAAAACGGCATCTCTGGTTCGACCATCCAAAATTCCGCCAGATGCCGCGTTGTGTTTGAGTTTTCCGCCCGAAACGTGGGGCCGAAGGTATAACAGTCGCCTACGGAACTGGCGAATGTTTCTGCTTCGAGCTGACCGCTGACGGTCAACGAGGCTTGCTTGCCGAAGAAATCTTGGCCGTAATCGATCTCCGTTTTCACCTGTGCCAACTTGGCGAGGTCGAGCGTCGTCACCTGAAACATTGTGCCGGCTCCTTCGCAGTCACTGGTGGTGATGACCGGCGTGTGGATGTACAAAAATCCCCGCGACTGAAAGAAATTGTGAATAGCGGCGCACAGGGCATTGCGCACACGGGCGATGGCTCCAAAAGTATTGGTTCGCGGCCGCAGGTGCGCGATTTCGCGGAGGAACTCAAAGCTATGCCGCTTCTTTTGCAGGGGATAGTTTTGCGCATCGGCCGTGCCTAACACCGCCAGCTCCGCCGCATGCAGTTCGATACTCTGTCCTTTACCGGGTGATTCCTTCAGTACGCCGGCGACACGCACGCTGGCTCCGGTGGTGATGGCTTTGATACTTTCGGCGAATCCTGGGACCGAGTCATCGACAATCACCTGCAATCCGGCCATCGAACTGCCGTCGTTGAGTTCTAAAAACGCGAAGGCTTGTTTGGACTCGCGTTTGGTGCGGACCCAGCCGGCCACCTCAACGGGCTGCTCCGGTTGGCCGTCTTTGATGAGTTTAGCGATTTTCGAAAGGGTCATCCTGAGCCTCGTCGGGGGAAATACATAAACTGAGAACACTATTCGCACTTTTGTGCTGCGGGAACCGTCCACAGCACGCGTCCCTGCCTGTCATCGCGAAAATCATAGCTGGGAGCCCGAATTCCGAGAAGTCCGGTTAGAAAAAGCAGGGAGAGAGTGGAATTTGTACGACTCCGAGGCAAAGAATCTTGTTCTGTCGCGTGCAACATCCGTTTCGTCGGGTTAAAATAAAAATCCCCGACTTTCCCCCCGCGCTTCGGCGATTCTCAACGTATTCAGTAGAAGATCGCGGGTGTCTCGTGACGGCCGGGAGAATCCGTGTCATCACGTTCCGCAGCATCACATGACGCCCGGAACGGCAATTTTAAAATCTGCCCGGAGAGATATTGGAATGAACGTTCGGTTCGGTTTGAGTGCGATTTTGTGTTTGGCCTGTTTGACCGGCTGTCCCAATACGGAGGGGGATAAGTCTGCTCCTGCTAACGCCTCTCAAACCGAAACGCCTGCGCCGCCCCAAGAGGTGAAACCGGACCACCCCCAAGTTGTGGCCGCCTTGGAGAAATTGGGAGCACAACTGACCAAAAACGATGCCGGTAATGTTTCGGCAGTCAGCTTGGAATCACTCAAGTACAGCGACGACGACTTGGTCGCCCTAAGCGGGTTACCCTCTCTGGTGGATCTGGATCTCACTAAAACCGATCCGGGGGATGACGGTTTGGCTAAAGTGGCGGAGTTGAAACAACTCAAAATCCTGCGATTGCGTCGCTGCGGGATGACTGATGCCGGCCTTGAGCACTTGGTCGCTTTGGAGAATCTTGAGCAGCTTCACTTGCTGTATAACACGTCGAATATTTCCGATGTGGGAATGGAGCCGGTCGGAAAAATGTCCAATCTGCGACTGTTGGACTTGCGGGGGTGCACGCTGATTGGTGATGTGGGAATGGAGCACTTAAAGTCGCTCAAAAATCTGGAAAATCTTAAACTCCGTTCCTTTGGCGTTTACGACGCTGGCATCGAAAATCTGCAAGGAATGACCAAATTGAAGGCCCTGGCGTTGCAGGATACCAAACTCAGCGATGCAGGGATGGAGTCCCTTAAGGATTTGACGAACCTTGTCGACCTCAGCCTGCACAGCACGCAAGTCGCCGATGAGGGATTACAATACCTGTCGGGCATGACGAAGATGAAAAAACTCAAACTGCGCGACACGTCGGTCGAAGGCCCCGGCCTTGCGTATTTGAAGGACGCGAAAGGGCTCATTAGTCTCGATTTGAGCGAAACCATTGTCGGTGACGAAGGCCTCAAATACGTCGCCCCTTTCACGAATCTCGAGTATTTAAACCTGTGGTACGACGATGTTAGCGACGATGGCCTCGTCCACTTGGCGCCGTTGACACAACTAAAAACGCTCAACTTAGAAAAGACAATGGTCTCGGACATCGGTGCCGAACAGCTTGTCAAATTCACAAACCTGGAGTCGCTCAACATGCGGGAAACCAAGCTGACCGACACCGGCTTGGAAAAACTGCAAGGACTGACGCAGCTGACTGCTCTGGATGTGGGCGGGACGGAAGTGACCGACGAGGGTGTCGAGAAACTGCAGGCAGCGTTGCCAAACTGTCAGGTCAAACGTTAGCCTATTTATAGGCTGAGATTGAATCGTTGTGAGTGGTACGGATTTCCCTGCTGAGTCGTTTTGTTTTGGGAATTTCCGTCATGAATAGTAACCGGCCGGCGTCATCGCCCGCCATATTGTAAATTCTTTAGTTAAGGAACCGGTCGATGAGTCAAGATACGACACGCCGTGATTTCATTCAAACGACGACAGCACTGGGTGCCGCATGGTGGGTCAGTGGTGGCCCGAAAGCATTCGCCAAAGAACCTTCGCCACTGGAACGCGTACGCTACGCCTGCATTGGTGTGGGCGGCAAGGGGCGTAGCGACTCTGCTGATGCCGGTCAGCACGGTGACGTAGTTGCGATCTGCGACATCGACGAAAACAACCTCAACAAAGCCTCGAAAAAATTCAAAAAGGCTGAGAAGTTCGTCGACTACCGCGAAATGCTCGACACGATGGGCGACAAGATCGATGCGGTCACGGTCAGCACGCCGGACCACTCCCACGCGCCGGCCAGCGCCATGGCGATGAAAATGGGCAAAGCCTGTTTCACGCAAAAACCACTGACGCATAGCGTCTACGAAGCTCGTCGCTTGGCCGAAATTGCCAAGGAATCCGGCGTTCCCACAATGATGGGCAACCAAGGAACGGCCAAATCCGGTCTGCGGAAAGCAGCCGCGATTATTAAAGAAGGTGGACTGGGCACGATCAAAGAAGTGCACATCTTCACCAACCGGCCTGTCTGGAAACAAGGGGGCGAACGACCGCCCACGGAAGCTGTGCCGAAGGAAGTGCATTGGGATCTTTGGCTCGGACCGGCACCGGAACGTCCCTATGCCAAAGGGTACCATCCGTTCGCTTGGCGGGGTTGGTGGGATTTCGGAACCGGTGCGTTGGGCGATATGGCTTGCCACACGGTCAACATGCCCTTCATGGGCTTGGACCTGCGGAATCCGACCTCCATCGTTGCGGAATCGTCCGGTCACAACCGCGACAGCTACCCGCAACAATCAAAAATCGTGTTCCAATTCCCGGCCAATGAAGCCCGTCCGGCGCTGCCCTTGATCTGGTACGACGGTGGCTACAAGCCCGACGTTGCCTTGCTATTGGGCGAAGACTTCAAGCATGACAGCGGTTCCATTATTGTCGGTGAAAACGGCACGCTGTATTCCTACGGCGATTACGGCGACAACTGGATGTTGCTGCCGACCGGCGAAGTCAGCGAACCGAATGTCGAGTTCGAAGAATCGCCCGGTCACTTCACCGAATACCATCAGGCGATCACCGGCCAGCGCAAGGAAGCCACGTCGAACTTCGTCAATTACGCCGGACCGTTGACCGAGACGATTTTGCTCGGCAACTTGGCGGTTTGGGCCGATGGCAAGAAAATCGAATGGGATTCCAAAAACCTCAAAGCAACCAATGCTCCTGAAGTTGCCGGAATCATCAAGAACGATTACCGGGACGGCTACACGCTGTAACCCGTTCAATCATCAGAACTTTCGACAATCACCGCGGGATAGGCCCTCTGCCAATCCCGCGGTGATTTTTTTGCGCCTGTCGAATCAGGAAGACTCCCCCAATAAAGACGGAAACTGAGGCAGCCTTGGCAGATTGCAACCTGTGGATACTGCCTTGCGCGGCGTATTGTCGAAAGAATCTTCTGGATGCATCGCCGCCTGCTGCGTATGATGGGAGCGTGGCCTGACCGCGGAGCATGAGGGTCGAATACAGCAGATTTGAATTTCGTTTTGAGCAAGGGTGTTCGATGCGTCAGTGTCATAGCTGCGGTCATTTATTGTCAGTGCATTCGCCGGTTTGCGTTTCGTGTCACGCGCCGGTGGCCACCCACGATGCCGAGGCGGCTCCCATCGACCAACAATCTCACGAGGAGTCACTGAATGCCGCAACGGGAAACCTGGTCGCTGTCGCGCGGTTTTCCAATTCCGCGGAGGCGGGTTATTTCGCCGACGACCTGGAGCACTCCGCCCAGATCGAGTCGCGGCTGACCATTCAGGAACAGTTTGACGCCCTGACCGGACGCTGGCGGCACGACTATGTGTTGCAGGTCGACGAGTCACAAGCTGAGAACGCCACTGCCTATCTGAATGCCCGCGTGAGTGACAGCCCGGACGAGGAGTATGAAAGAATCGATCCACTCACCGCCCTGCCCAATACAATGCCGGCAACCGGGTTGAACTGGATTCCCATCTTGCTCACAACATTGGCTGCCGGTTCGATGGCTTACTGGGGCATTAAAAAAATCGAGGAACGGCCGCAGCCTCCCGCACTGGGCAACCAACACCCACAGCGCGTGGACGACCTGTGGAAAGCGGTGGTCAACGCCGACGGTCCTTGGATTCAGCAAATCGGCAACGGCCCCGGTATCCGCGTTATGCGAACCGACGGCAACGGCCGGATCGTGATCCAAGAAGACCGCGACGGCGACCGCCAAATCGATCGCGAATTTCGCCTGCGGCGCTGACGCCTATCAGTCCCATTGAGCCAACCGGTCTGCCATCATTCCTTCAATCGGGAGCGATTGACGCCAAAAGCGATCAGGCGGACGGGCATGTTGCGGATGATGGGGAGTTTCAAAAACCAGGGCGGGCGGAAGGTTTGTGAGTCGTCCAAACCGGCTAGGACGATCCGCTTTTGGATGACCTCCTGGAATCGCTGGATGACCTTCGTGGCAAATTCGCGATGCTTTCGCACCAAGTCCAAGTCCGCGGTGGTCACGTTGCCTTTGAGCAGCGGCTCGGAGAGTACGTTGGCCGTTTCGATCGCATCTTGAACGGCATAGTTGATCCCCACGCCGCCGACGGGGGACATCACATGTGCCGCATCGCCAATCAGCAGCAGCCCCGGTTTAGACCATTGCGGCAAGCGGCTGGCTTCGACATTCAGTGGCGTAATCTGTTTCCAATCGGAGAGGGTCTCTAGGCGGTCGACCAACTCGGGGGCGAGTGCGGCCATCGATTCGCGAAACTTTTCCAGTCCCTGTTCGCGGACATCATGGAAGGAACCTTTGATGATCAGATAACCCAATTGCCAATGGTCGCCCCGCTCGAGCATGACCAGCATGTGTCCGTTGTTGATGCGAAACGTGAGGTCCACACCGTCGTCCGGATTGCGGGGCATGCGGAACCAAAGGACGTCCATCGGCGGCGCTGCTTTGACCGGTGTCAGCCCGGCCAGTTTACGGAGTTTGGAAAAACGGCCGTCACACGCAACCGTCACCGGGGCGCGACATTCTTCGGAACTCTCGGAGGTGCGATACTTGACCCCCACGCAGACGCCGTCTTCTTGAATCAGTTCTTGAACGTTCGCCCCCATGATGAGCGTAAAGTTTGGATACTTCGCTGCTTCGTCGGCCAAGAACTTCAGAAAATCGCTTTGCGGCATGAGCACAATAAAAGGGAAGCGCGACTTTAAGCCATTGAAGTCGGCAAAGGTGATGGTTTCCGACGGTGTCTGCATGCTGACCGTTCTCAACTTGCTGTGCGGCAATTCCAGCAATGCATCAGCTAGTCCTAATTGGTCCATCAATTCCATCGTCGAGGGATGCAATGTGTCGCCACGAAAGTCGCGGTCGAAATCTTGATGGGCTTCGAGCAACGTGACGGCGACACCACGTCGCGCTAACAAGAACGACAACACCACGCCCGCCGGTCCCCCGCCGACGATACAGCATTGGCACGTGGAGTCGGTGGAACCGGAGGAGTCCGTAAGAGTGGGGGAAGGGGAGACCGCCATGTATGCACCGTCCAGTTCTTAGTCGCAATAGAAAAGTGTGACTCAGCGACCGATGCGCCGTCGGCGTGGATCGTAAATTGTCGCCGCGATTTTGACCAGCGGTGTTTACACGCCAACATAGTTAGCAGGCTCGTCGCGAAATGGAATACTCTGGCCACAGCAATGTTGTTCGCGTGCCTGGGAGGTTAGGCAGGCTGTATGTCATTGAGCATGTCTGGCGGGTTGGATATCTGTTTACTCTGAAGCGGATTCTGGGAACCGTCTTGACGAAAAACCGCGAAAACCTTAGCATTCTTGATATAAAGTCTACGGCGTATTGATAGGTAGCGACGGTCCCATCTTGTCCGTCGCGGTTTGAACCACTGTTGGAAACAGCTCTCATGATGAGAAGTATTCCCGGCGGGGCAGCCAGCGGGTTTCATTTCACATCAGGCAGCTCGCCCTATCGGACGGTTCGCAGGACGTAATCCATGCTTTGCCATCTGGGCAACAATTCACTAACGGTGCATGCACCGGCCAAGGTGAATTTGTTTTTGAAGGTCTTGGGACGTCGAGCGGACGGATTTCACGAACTCGAAACATTGATGGTTCCTATTGGGTTGTATGACACACTCCACTTGGAACCAGCACCCTTTGAACATATAGAGTTTTCGGTTTGGGGTCACGGGGCTTCCCGTGGCGGCAAATCAGTTGTTGATCAACAGAGTGAAATACCGGAGGGACGCACGAATCTCGTGGTTCGCGCAGCGGAGACGCTTCGTGAAGCGACAGGGACTTCGGCGGGAGCTCGCATCGTCTTGCACAAGCGGATTCCAGCCGCCGCCGGCTTGGCGGGAGGATCGTCCGATGCCGCAGCCGCATTATTAGGCCTCAATCAGATCTGGCGTTTGGGTTTGTCCCAGGCTCAGTTGCATGATCTGGCCGCGCGGCTTGGTAGCGACGTCCCCTTTTTCCTGTCATCGCGGGCTGCCATCTGTCGTGGGCGAGGTGAAATCGTCGAACCATTCCGCTGGTCGACGCGTTTGTACTTCGTCATCGTCAGGCCGCACACGGGATTATCGACTGCTGAAGTATTTAAGCATTGCCGGCCGACGGGATCAAAGTGGTCGGCTGACGACTTGGCAATGACGTTGGCGAAGGGAGATTTAGGACTTGCGGGGCGACAACTGCACAATTGCTTGTTGGAGCCTGCAGCGACGTTGAACCAAGACGTCGATCAGTTGAGGAGGACATTTGCCAGGCTGCCGGTCCTAGGACACATGATGTCAGGCAGCGGGACGAGCTATTTTGGAATTTGTACCCAGAGGAAGCACGCCAGGACGGTGGCGGCTCGTCTCCATGCGACGCGTATCGGAAGCGTGTTCACCGTCGAAAGCCGGCCCTAGGAGATGGAAGGAGAATGGCCGTGGAAATTACCGAAGTGCGGATTAAGTTGATGGACGATCCGCAAGAGCGACTGCAGGCCTTTTGTTCAATCACATTCGACTCTTGTTTTGTCATTCGTGACTTGAAAATCATCGAAGGCGCGAAAGGTTCATTCGTGGCGATGCCCAGCCGCAAATTGACCGATCACTGTCCCCAATGTAACACCAAGAACCATTTGCGAGCACTGTTCTGTAACCAGTGCGGCGCCAAATTGCAGGAAGACCGCGCCTGCAAGGACGACGACGGCCGTGCCAAACTGTACGCCGACATCGCCCACCCCATCAATTCCCGTTGCCGGGAAATGATTCAAACCTGCGTGCTAGAGGCGTTCAGCGAAGAAATGGTGCGGGCCAATCAACCGGACTATATCTGCCGTTACGACGACTACGGCGAGGATGCTTTTGCCGCTTTGGCCGACGACGCCGAAGTCACGCCTCCTCAACGGGCTCAACCCCAACCAGAAACGCCGGCACCATCGGAATCAGCAGTTGAGTCGGCTGAAACGAGTCGGGTACGTCGCATCGAGTCGGGGACACAGCTGCCCGGTTCACCGCATCAAACCCCCGCCACCTCGCCCAGCACGGCGAAGGCATCCATGACTCAATCGGCTTCAAGTAATCAAAACGAAACCTTTGGCGACGGCATCCTCTAATCGCGGACTGTGCGATTGATGTGCTTATGCCTTGCGATATGGCTCCGTCATGACCGCAGGTCTATAGTTTGACCTCGCATTTTATGGGCAGGCGTTCGCATAGATTGGTGCGTCGCGACGCGACTTACAATTGGTGGATCCGTTCCGCTAATTCTTGGAAATCCACAGAACTGTTCGTGTCGACTTCGATGACTTGAGCCGCTTCATCAACACCTAGCGTCTCGCGCTGATTCAGTTGTCGCTCTAGAATAGACAGTCCGGCTTCGGAGACGTCTTGTCCCGCCGCTGCCCGCGCTGCGACTCGCTGTCGCAAGACATCATCTGGGGCGGTGACATCCAAGATCACCAGCACCGCACCTAATTCGTTGGCAAGGTCGCGAAATTCATCGCGCCGCTGGCGACTTAAAAATGTCGCATCAGCGATCGCTGTGAATCCCCCGTTGATGGCTGCGCGCACCCCGTCACACATCTGTCGATACGTCGCGGCGGTTGCTGCGTCGGAATACCGTTCATCGACCGCCATCTCGTCGGGGAAGCTTCGTTTGCGTTCCACATCGGAGCGTAACCGCACTGCCAGGAGAATCTGCAATAATTCCTGGGACACCGTGCTTTTACCCGAACCTGACATGCCGCGCGTGAGCACGATCCGTGGCGGCGGCTTTTGCAAATACTGCTCGGCTAAGTCGAGATAACTTTGACACAACTGGTCATCGGCCGTCCGTGCTTTGGCATCTGGTTCCTGCGCCAAGCGGAGGCCGGCCACCTTGGCGCGGACCGTGGCCCGATAGAGTAGGTAATACCGCAGGACCTCAAGTCCCGCATAATCACCGGTCTGTTCCAGGTAGGCATTGAGGAAACGATAGGCGAGATCCCGGCGACCACGGTCCTCAAGATCCATGACCGTAAAAGCGATCTCGCTCATCACATCGATCCACCGCAATCCGGCGTTGAACTCGATGCAATCGAAGAGCACAACGTTATCATCCAGCACAATCATGTTGCCCAGATGTAGGTCTCCGTGGCATTCACGAATCATGCCGGTGGATTTGCGCCGTCGAAACACCGCGCCGCGACTATGAAATTCGCGCTCGGCTGCTTTGTGCAACAACTCGACTTGTTCAGTCCGCTGTGGATATACGGACGATGCTGGGATGTGGCGAAAATTCTCAGCGACCGGTTGCCACACTGCTTGCGGTCCACCGTATTCCTCATCCGCGGTTGCGACATCCGTCGTGCGATGAAACTCGGCCACCTCGACCGCCAGCGCGTCGATATGCCTTGGCAGCAATTCTCCGCACTGGAGCATCTTGTCAAACAGCGCGTCTTGCGAAAACTGTTTCATTTTGACGGCGTATTCGATGGCCGGACCGGTCCCGAATAGCCGCGGCTTGGAGGTTTCGTCCAAGATGGCCGGCACGATTTCTAGATAGATTTGCGGCGCCAATCGTCCATTGAGTCGCATCTCCTCGCGGCAACAATTGAGGCGCTTTTCCAGTGTAGAAAAGTCGACAAACCCAAAATCGACCGGCTTTTTAATCTTGTAGGCGAACTCGCCCGCCAGCAGGACCCAGGAGATATGCGTTTCGATGAGCTCCACCGAATCGGCTGCATGGTCGTACGCTGACACCTGTTGCAGGTCTTCGATCAAATGGGCTGGGTCGTACATAATAGAAGGAGAGGCTTGAGGCTTGAGGAACGCGGGGTGCACGGTTCAGTCTGGCTCAAAAGGTGTTCCCTAGTATGGTATACTTTTTAACAGAACCCCGTAACCGCCATGCTAAACTCACGAACACTCCTCATGCTGGACGACTGAACGTGCTGCGCTTGACCACCGACGAGCAGGGATTGTTGCCCTCGACGAGCCGCCGCGAATTGTTGCGGATTGGCGGACTCGGCGGGCTGATGTGGCCGTTTGTCGGCGCCGCGCCGCTTCAGGCGGAGTCGACACAACAAGTCCCCGGTTTTGGGCGGGCTAAGTCGGTGATTGTGGTCTATGCCAACGGCGGACAAAGCCAACTGGAAACCTGGGATCCCAAACCGGCAGCCCCCGCTGCTATTCGCGGCGAATTCGCCGCCATCCCCACAGCTGTTCCCGGAACATTGGTTTCCGAATATTTTCCGCGACTGGCCAAGTTGTCCGACCGGTATGCGATCATCCGTAGCATGTCGCACGATGATCTCGACCATGGCTCCGCAACTTACTTGGCGCTGACGGGCCGATTTCATACGCGCAAATCCTCCAACCCTCTCCCCGCATCCACCGACGCGCCCACGCACGGATCGATACTGGCGCGGGTACGGCCCACGTCTCAGTTTCCGTACTCCGCTGTGCACATCAACGGTCCCGCGTTTGTCCCCTTAATCGCCGGTCCGGGACAATCCGGGGGCTTACTGGGGCGAGATTACGATCCGCTCCTGTTAGGCGACGTACACGAGAAAGCGGTCGGCTTGCCCGGACTTTCGCAGCAACCGAACTTGCCCACGGTACGCCTCGATGCACGGAAGACCTTGCTGGAGAGCATCGACGGTTTTACCAAACAACTCGATCGCGGCCAGCCCATCGGAGATGTGGGCGGTTTGTACGAACAGGCGTATCGCATGCTCGCCTCGCCGAACTGCCGCGACGCGTTTGACCTCACGCAAGAATCCGACGCATTGCGTGATCGCTACGGCCGCAATCGTGCGGGACAAGCCTGCTTGCTCGCCCGCCGTTTGGTCGAGGCCGAGGTGCCTTGGGTCACAGTCTTTTTTAATCAGAATGCGCGGGGGCAAGACGACGCGCCCAACGATACCGACCTCTACGGTTGGGATACGCACAACGACATTTTCGTGGCGATGAAAAACTACCTGATGCCGCGCTTCGATTTAGGGTTCTCGGCATTGCTCGAGGACTTGGAAAACCGCGGCCTGTTGGACACCACATTAGTGGTCTGCATGGGAGAATTCGGCCGCGCGCCGCGCATTGCTTTCGAAAAAAGTTTTGCGGGACAGACGCCGGGGCGGAAACATTGGGGAGCGGTCTATTCCATCGTCATGGCTGGAGCGGGTATTCAACCGGGAATGGTTTACGGAGCATCCGACAAAATTGCGGCGTTCCCCACGGTTGAAAAAACCGGTCCCGCGGATGTTACGGCGACAATGTTCGCCGCACTGGGCATCGACCCGGCAGCACACTACACCGATGGTTTCGGCCGCCCCTTCGCAATCAGCGAAGGCCAACCGCTGGCTGGGCTATATTGAATCACGACTGCGTCAAACTGGATTGAGCAGCCACGCTCGCCGTGTCCCACCGATGTCGAATACTAAAAACGGACGAACTTTTGGATTCCTTCGCTTGTCCGGATAGGATATTCTCAGGGCAAGCCTCAGCCTATTTTCGATTACCAATTGGGTTCCACCCAATACCGTACGCTCATACCACGTTTGTCAATTCAATCGTTCGTTGAAGGGAATCGTGATGAAGAAATTTGCTTGCATTTCAATATTGGTGGTGGCACTGGCATGCTGCGGTTGGACTGCCGGGGAATGGTTCTCTACTGCCATCGGGCAGGAGGCAGTCGCCGAACGATCGGCTCCCGCCGGGCCAACCGATCAACCGCAACTCTTCGAAGGGATGGGGCCGCATCGCCGCGCGATCACGACTAATTCGCCCGAAGCCCAAAAGTATTTCAACCAAGCACTCACGTGGATGTATTCGTTCAACCACGACGAGGCCATCCGCTCGTTTCGGCGTGCAGCGGAATTGGATGACCAGTGCGCGATGGCTTGGTGGGGCATCGCTTTTTGCGAAGGCCCAAACTACAACGACGAAATCATGACCGAAGAGCGCTCCGCCGCCGCTTGGGATGCACTGCAACAGGCACAGACCCGCATCGAAAACACGACGCCCGTCGAACGCGCGCTCATCGAGGCGCTCGGTCACCGCTACGCCAAGCCATGGCCGGAGGACCGAACCGGGCTGGAACAGGCTTATGCCGATGCGATGGCAAAAGTCTGGGAAACGTATTCCGACGATGCCGATGTCGGCACGCTTTACGCAGAAGCATTGATGGTCCAAAAACCGTGGCAGTTATACGCACTCGATCAAACGCCGGCCGAGGGCACCGACAAGATCATCGCCACGCTCGAACGAGTGATGGAAATAGAACCCGAGCATCCCGGCGCCAATCACTACTACATTCATGCTGTGGAACCAAGCAAAAATCCTTACCGCGCGCTCCCCTCAGCCAAACGACTCAGCGATCTGGTCCCCGCCAGCGGACACATGTTGCACATGCCGTCGCACATTCATGTGAAAACCGGATTTTGGGACGAAGCCATCGTGCAAAATCAAAAGGCGCTGCGTTCCGACACCAAATACCGTGCGCGCTCCGCAAACCATGCGATGCAACATACCTACATGGTACACAACGCTCACATGCTGGCATTCACCTCGATGATGACCGGCCGCGAAAAACAGGCGTTGGCCGCGGCCCGGGCGACGTGGGACAACACTCCCCCGGAAGTGCTCGAAGTCGTCGGACCAATCATCGATTTGTGGATGTGTTCGGTCTATGACGTGCAAAAACGATTCGGCCGCTGGGATGCGATTCTGGCCGAAGAGCAACCGCCGGAGTACCTTCCTATCACCACAGCCATCTGGCGGGCGCATCGTGCGGTCGCTTATGCAGCCAAGAAAGATTTCCCCGCTGCTGTCCGCGAACAGGCCGAATTCCGCAAAGCTAAAGCGGCAATTCCCGCAGAGCATATGGCATTCGGCGATCCGGCGCACACGATTCTAGAAGTCAGTGAATTTTTCATTGCCGCCGAAATCGCGCTGCAACAAGGGGACTGGAAAACCTCGGCCGAACTTCTCGAACAAGCGGCGGTGATCGAGGATCGTTTGAATTACGGCGAACCACCCCAATGGCTGCAGCCGGTTCGCCACACGCTCGGAGCGGTCTACCTGTCTGACAAACGATATGCCGATGCCGAACGCGTCTACCGCGAAGACCTAGCCAAATGGCCCCGCAACGGCTGGTCGCTCTACGGCCTCAGCCGCGCACTTGAGTTGCAAGGCAAAACCGAAGAAGCCGACGGCTACCGGCAACTCTATCGCGGCGTCTGGGCCCAAGCCGACGAACCACTGGGAACCAGCTGCAAATGTATCCCCAAGCTCTGAGCAATCCGTAGGTCATGCTGTGCATGACAGTGCTCCTTGCGCCCCTCATTGAAGAAATGAACATTCCACATAGAGGAAAATGATTCGCAGCAAGGAATGATCAACCATCCCGCAGATGCATTTTTTATTCTTCGCAATTTATCAGGCAGTTGTGACTTTCGATGATGACAGACAGCGAATTGAATCCAACATTAGGGTCGTACGGCAATAAAAACGGGATGATGTTCAATCTCGTGCTGCTGGTATTGCTTTTCGCCGCGTGTATCGCCGTTCCGGTATTTGCAAGCATATGGATTCATCCCGTCGCTGGGGCCGGGATGGCGATTATCGCATTGTACGTCTGGAAAACCTTTGTGCCTCCAACGCCGAGGCTGTTACAGGGTTTTGTCTGCTTAGCGGGGATGGGCGCAATACTGGGAGTACTTATCGAGTGCACCATTCGCGCCATTTGGTGAACAATTCGGCTCGAAGCGGTTTAGATCGATACCAGTTTCCTAGCGGGAGCCTGGGAATAGGTTAAAACAAGAATGGTTCACATGAGCGCCCCCGATGATAAGTTTCGCGAAGTCTGGGTTGAGGCACCAGAGGGCCAGTCTCTATGCGCCTTGATCAATGGCGATGTGGGTTGGCTGATGTATCTGCGCGAGAGTGGCGACGCGGGGTTCAGCTCACGGAATCCCGACTATGACGGGGATCCCAAGGCGACGGTTGAGTATTGTCTCTCCAATGGACAGCGCGATGAATATCCACGATTGTGGGCATTGCCAGTTTCAACTGTCGAGCGAGCGGTGGAGTTCTTTCGCGCAAAGCATGCGCCGCCACCATTCATCACTTGGCACAATGACTCAGGGGACGGAACGAATATCCCACCAATGGACTAAATATCGACCGGCTCAGCGCCAACCCTACAATCTGGGTGGCTGGGGACGGACGAAGTCCGCCCCCAGTTTATTGGGCGGAGGGATGTCAAACGACCTGGGGGCGAGCAAATGCTCGTCCCCAGCCACTCAGAGTCTGACATTTATTGTTAACCAATGCCGTGGGTCGCTAAGCATCACCCCACAGGCCATTTACCGTGAAACACCTCAACCGCTTCGCCCGTCATGAAGACCTCGTCGGTCTCGGACCATTCCAGTTCTAAATCGCCACCCAGCAGATGGCACAGCACGCGCCGCTCGGTGAGTCCGGCTAAAACGCCCGCCACCAATGATGCGCATGCTCCGGTGCCGCAGGCTTGGGTTTCTCCTGACCCGCGTTCCCAGACGCGCATGTTGATTTCAGTTGGCGAAACAACCTGGATAAATTCGGCGTTCACGCGATTGGGGAACGCTGGGTGATTCTCGATTTCGGGCCCAACGCCGTACACCCATTCGTCGCTCAATTCATCGATGAATGTAATACAGTGCGGATTGCCCATCGACACACAGGTGACCATCAAATCGCGACCGGCGACGTGCAACGGAACGTTCACCGGCGGATCACCGGCGAGCGAGGTGGGGATGTCGCTGCTTTTGAGAATTGGACGTCCCATATTCACGCGGACGCGATGTGCGATGCTACCGCTGACTTCTAATTGCAAATCCAAGACCCCGTTGCCGGTTTCGATCTTCAGATTTTCTTGGCTACAAATGCCGTGGTCATAGACGTACTTGGCGACACAGCGGATGCCGTTGCCGCACATTTCCGATTCGCTGCCATCGGCATTGAACATCCGCATACGAGCATCGGCTTGTTCCGACGGGCAAATCAGGATCAGACCATCGGCGCCGATTCCCTTGTGCCGATCACTCATGGCGATCGCCGTAGCGGTAATATCTGCCGGCGGCTGCTCGTCAAAACAATTCACGTAGACGTAGTCATTTCCCGCCCCGTGCATCTTTGTAAATCGCATGTTTCGTCGCTTCAATCAGTCGTAGGTCAGGCAGCCGCCTGACGCAAATGGGGGAGTCGATCCGGTTGTGTAGAACGCGTTTGGGTTGGGTCGTCAGGCGGGAGCCTGACCTACTCGGTTAAGCCGCGGAAGATGGACCGCCGTAGCGGGTTGTCTCGGGGGGTGAATTCTTCCCCCTCCTCGGGCGGCAATTCCAAGGCGGTCGCCATCATATGATACTTGGCATCGATGTCATCCGCATAGTGCACCAGCAACGATTCCGGTGTGTGCGGTGCGATCGGCGAACCCCATTCGGGCAGGTTTTGATGCGCGATAATAATATGTTCTAACCGTAATAATGTCTCGGCATCCAATTCATCAATGGCACTGGCATATTCCCGCACGATATCGCGGCCCAACAAAATATGCCCGACCAAACGTCCCTCGGCGGTATAGGCGAATCCTTGCGGTTGGGATTCCAACTCGCGGAGCTTGCCGATGTCATGCAAAATCCCACCAGCAACGACCAGCGACTTGGAGAGCGGCGGATCGGTCTCGGGATAGTAGGCAAGATATTTGTCCGCCAAATACAGACAGGTCCGCGTGACGGAGAGGACGTGTTCTAAAAACCCGCCGCGAAAGGCGTGATGGTTGCGGACAGCGGCAGCTGAGTCTTTGATCTGTGCTTCATTGTCTTTCAAGAGATTCACAACGAGTTGCTTAAGCGGTGCGTCGGTGATGTGCTCGTCTACAATGTCCAACAATTCGGTGAACATCTCCTGCGGATCGAAACGTGTCGTGACGAAAAAATCAGCGGGGTCAAAACCGTCGTCGGCATCGTCGTCGGTGACTTCGCGGATTTGCAACAGATCAATTTGCGGGCCGTATTGGTTTTCTTCGTAGCGGCAGCGGATCTTATAAAAACCGCCCGCCTGCCACGACGACTCGCAATCGGCGAACCAGCGCGTGTCGTTCCAAATCATAGCGGTCGCTTTGCGCGCCGCATCACGAAAGCTAACTCGGAAATACGGCTTGCCGTCACGTGTTTTGGCACGATCCTTGGCAGCCAGCACGACAAAACAATCGGCCTGTTGACCCGGTTCGGCGTCGCTGAGCGGGGTGATTGGTGGCTGGTCAGACATGAAAACCGTCCCTCGCGCGGGGGAAATCGTGATCGTTTTTTTAACAATGCAGCGGATCGTCTACTTTACCCACGGTCAACAGGTCATGCAAATTTAGAAAAGTCCTGTTGGGAAGACAGGGCATAATCCACATGGGTTCACGGCAAGGTAATTCGCCGCAACCTCCTTCCACATAGGGCATTACAGAGACCCGCCAGCTGTGATTTCCCTGCAAGGTCATGCTCGGCTTTTTCCGTTCGCCGGACGTTGCTATAATGAATTGCAGCACCAAACGCGTTGGATGGTGTGTCAATTCGGTCGTGATCGATTGTTGAAAATCGAAATCAAAACGGAGCCTACAGAGTCATGTCAGTCATCATTAGCGAAAAAGCCGCCAGTGAAATTCAGCGGGTCATTTCCGATCAAAAACACCCGGACAACACGGTTTTACGAATCGGTGTCGCCGGCGGCGGGTGTAGCGGATACCAGTACAGCTTGGGATTCGACACGGATTCCGACGCTGCCAAAGACCACATCACCGAGCAACACGGTGTGACTGTCGCCGTCGACAAGCGGAGCGACTTGTTCCTCGATGGCACCACGGTCGACTTCTACGAAGGTCTCGACAAACGCGGATTTACGTTCGACAATCCCAATGCTGTGAAGAGTTGCGGTTGCGGAAGCAGCTTCTCCGCCTAAGCAAACCGGGCAGTGAAACCTATCTGCCAGCGAAGTGAATACAACAGGCCGCGCGACATGATCTTTGTCGCTGCGGCCTGTTTTTTTATTGCGCGCTGAATTCGTTTTCTTCAATCGCGATGGGCTCGTCGATCGAAAAACCATTCTCGTCGGCTGGTGGGGCGTATCCATTGAGCAGGGCGACGTTCGTATCGTCACCTTCGACACCGTGCAAAAACCGACGCGGAATACGGCAACTGACCGTCACGCGTGATTCTTGAGAATAGTCGGTCTCGGTGATATCGGCGTGAGCGGCGAGATAGGCCAGTAGCCGTCCGTTGCCGACATAGGTTTCGACTTCCGCATCGAGATACCCATCTCCCAGACGCTCGGCAACTCGTTCCGCTAACGCCGCCAGACCGGTTCCCTCGGCCGCACTGACGGAAATTGCCTCCGGATGCGCCAACCGCAGGACATCGTACACCGACCGGTCGTGAATGGCGTCGATTTTGTTGAGAACCAGGATCGCTTCCGAGCCATCAACACCGATTTCCTTGAGGACTTCGTTGACGGTGGCGATGTGTTGTTCGGCATCGACGTGCGTGCCATCCACAACGTGCAACAACAGATCCGCGTTGCGGACTTCTTCCAATGTGGATTTGAACGAGGCGACCAGATTGTGCGGTAAATCGCGGATGAATCCGACGGTATCGCTGAGCAGCACGTCCCCGCAATGCGGTACGTTCCACCGTCGCGTCCGTGTATCGAGCGTGGCAAACAGTTGATCGGCGACTAGCACGCCCGCACCGGTTACGGTGTTCATCAGCGTGCTTTTTCCGGCGTTGGTGTAGCCCACCAGTGAGACGGTCATCTGATCATCCCGTGCGGAGACCATGCGGGCCCGGCGTTTTTCGACGACTTTCAGCTTGCGCTTCAATTCCGAAACCCGTTTGTCGATCAACCGGCGGTCGGTTTCGAGTTGCTGTTCACCCGGCCCCTTGCTACCAATCCCCCCTTCGATCCGCGACAAGTGAGTCCACATCCGTTTCAGTCGGGTTCGCTGATAGAGCAATTGCGCCAGCTCGACTTGAAGTTTGGCTTCATAGGTCCGCGCGTGCGTATTGAAGATGTCGAGAATCAGTTCGCTACGATCCACGATGACCACATCGAGCGCGGCTTCCAGATTGCGTCCCTGAGCGGGGGTGAGGTTGTTGTCGAAGATGACCAACTCGGCATCTTGCATTTTGACGAGCATTTCCAGCTCCTCAACCTTGCCTTTGCCGAGATAGGTCTTGAGGTCGGGACGCTTGCGATGCTGCGTCAGCGTGCCCACGACCTCGACACCTGCGGTTTTCACCAACCCCTTCAGCTCGTCCAGAGGATGAAGTTCGCTCGCTTCTTGCTCGGGAAGCACCACGGCGACCAGCACCGCTCGTCGTTGCTGGACGCTCAATTCCTCGCGTTTAGGATCTGCCAAGTGAAGTTGCCGCCTTTCAATTTGAAATACGTGGTTAAGATTCGTCGCTGACGAGAATCCGTTTCAAAATCTAGTTGCGTAGGTGCTACAAACTTGCAGCCCCGTGACAGCGGGACGCATCAGAGGGTTTTGAATTATCTTGTATTAGTATTTTAGGTCGCTGCCTGTGTGCAATCAAGAAGGGAATCTCCTCTTCAGAGTCATGACACCCGATACGCGAAGTGGTTCACCACGTATTATCAAGCGGTGACTAAGAGAAAATTCGGCGAGGGCAGCCAGAATTGCAAGCATACCGGACAGTTAGCGGCCCCAAAGAAAGGCGAGAGGCCGAAAGGAGGCGGGGGGTCCTTTCGGCCTGTAGGGGATGTGATCGGGGGGTGTGATGTGGGGTGTGATAAGCCCGACTCCTCGGGCTGGTGTGACAATAATTTGCCGGTTTTTCATTTTCCGAGCTGAGCTGTTACGGTTTTTAAACGACATTGTTCGCCGGGGCGGACAAACGTCGGTGATCAAGGGATGATCGGGCCTAGCGTAACGGCCTGCACTCGTTAACTCTCTCCACCGCTCAAAATGATAAAACCAGCTTATAGACTCTGTAAGAACACTTGAGATTGATTCCCGTCGTGTTCTGAAGGGGACTAATGCAGTTGCCGTGCCGGTTTGCCGAGAACCTTTCTGGCAGCTGAGATTGAGATATTTGGAGATCGGACCCTGACTGCACTTACGTAATTTGGTTTTTTTAGAATCGCTCTAGCGAGATGCGTTGCTGGCGACAATCGATGTAAGATTTTCACCGCCATGGTAAATTTCTCCCTGCCCAATGCGGCCGCTCATGGCCGAAAATCGGGAACTTGGGTGGTGCCCAGACATGGAACGGGAAATAATAGAAGAGAAGACTGTTCAGGGTGCATAGCGGACGTTGCAATTGAAAAGGACATGAGATGTCACAAGCTTTTGAGACCGGCGCGGACTTGACTGCGGAATTACGCGCGCGGATCGAGGAGCTTGAAAAAGAAACCGCGCAACTGAAGTTGAGCCGCGATGCCATCGCCGAAAGAGAACAGCGGTATGAATCGATCGTCAACAACCAAACGGAGATTATTTGCCGCATCGACGAGTCGTTGTCGCTGACGTTCGTCAATCGCATGTTCTGTGAATACTTCAACGAATCTGAGGAGCAACTGCTGGGCCGCGACTATGTAATGTTTCTCGAGCCTGCGCTACGGGATCGGGCGCGCGCCAAGATGGAATCCTTGTTCCAGAAACCGCAAGTCACGTCGCACGTTTGCGAGGTTGTTCGGACGGAGGGGCAATCGGGATGGCAGCACGGATTTGTGACACCCGTCATGAATGCCGACGATTCCGTGTACGAACTGCAAGTCGTCGCCCGGGTCCGTTCCAGCCGCGAACAGGCCGAATACGAGATAAAAAATACGGAGATCGTCAACGGCCAACTGGCCAAGATCATGAAGGATGGGCTAATCGTCGTCGATCCTCAAGGAATTGTCCGTTCGGTGAATGAACAACTCTGCCAAATCGGCGGCACCAAGATGGAGGAAGTGATTGGCCGGTCGATGTGGGATATTGTGGGAGCGGAAAACCATGAGATTCTTGCCGAACAATTCGCCAAACGCAGCATCGGCGGTGCCTCCCAATATGAGATGACCTGGACCAGCGGGACAGGCCGGCATGTCTCGGCAATCTTTTCCCCCACGCCGCTGTTTGACGCACAAGGCAGATTCGACGGTTCGCTGTCGGTGGTGACCGACATCACTGCACGGCGGGAAACGGAAATTCAGCTACGCGAAAGCGAGCGGTTGTTGGCCGCTTCGCAAAAGATCGCCCGCGTGGGAAGCTTTGAATGGAAACGCGGTGAAAAAATTGTAATCTGGTCGGCAGAGCTGTACCGCATGCATGGACGGTCACCGGAAACATTCGTACCGACGAAGGAATCGTTTCTAGAAACCGTGCATCCTGATGACCGCGTCGCTGTTCGAGATCGACTGTGGCAGATTTTCCGCGGGGTCCCCAGTAGTCCGCACGAATATCGAATCATTCGCTCCGACGGTGAAGTGCGGTGGTTGGAATCGACCCGCTGGCTGCTCAAGGACGACAAAGGCAAAGCGCGGGGCATGATCGGCACATCACGCGACATCACTTCGCAAAAACGCGCCAAGATGATCCTGGAAGAGCGGGAATCGATCCTCCGTAGCTTCTATGAGAGTGGACTGATGTTAATGGGAGTCGTCGAGTTGGACGGCGACGACATTCGTTGGATCTCCGAAAACGAGGCAACGGCCCAGCACCTGGGTACCACTCCCGAAGCGATGAAAAACAAAACCGCTCGCGAAATTGGCATCAGTCCGGCTGAGAGCGCGCTGTGGGTCGCCAAGTATCAAGAAGCGGAACAGACCGGCGAGACGGTCCGTTTCGAATACATGCGGCCTGATGACCCTAGCCGGCGTTGGCTATCAGGAACGGTCAAAATGATCGGTAAGTCTCCGGAAAAACGGCCCCGGTTCTCTTATATTTACGATGACATCACAGACCGTAAACGGGTCGAAGCCAAAATCCAAGCCGCGCACGACGCGCTGGAACAACGCGTGCAAGAACGGACGACCGAGCTGGTCGACGCCAACCGACAGTTACGTTTTCATGCCCAATTGCTCGATAGCGTGCGCGAGTCGGTGGTAGCGACCGACCTGGACGGCCGAATCGTCTATTGGGGCAAGGGAGCTGAAAACCTTTACGGTTATCAATCCGATGAAGTGGTTGGCAAGCCGATTACACAAGTCGCCCGTTCGGATGGTTCGCAAGGAGAACTTCGGCGGATGGCGCAGGTTCGCGAAATGGGATCCTGGCACGGCGAGTTTCGCCAGCATCGCACCGATGACACCAAGTTCTGGGCTGAAACGGTGATTTCGCTCGTCAATGATCCCAGCGGAAACCCCACGGGCTTTATTGCCATCGATCGCGATATCACCGTGCGGCGGCGCGCTGAAGAACGGACGCGGCAACTGCATGCCGATTTGGCGCATGTGCTCCGACTGGGGACGATGGGCGAAATGGCCTCAGGCCTGGCACACGAAATCAATCAACCGCTGGGGACGATCGCTAATAACGCGCATGCGGTCGCCCGCAGTCTACGGAACGGGACGCTGCCCAATCACGAAGTGTTGGAGATCATCGAGGAGATTGCCGCCGAAGCGATGCGCGCCGGAGAGATCTTGCACAGTCTGCACCGATTTGCATCCAAGGCCGAACCCAATCGGACAGCCGTTGATCTGCGCGACCTCGTCCACGAAGTGACCCGCTTGTTCGATTCGGACATCCGACGGCATGGAATTGTCCTACGGCTCGATTTAGAAGAGGATTTACCGGAAGTGTACGTCGAACGAATCCAGATCCAGCAGGTCGTCGTCAACCTAGTCCGTAACGCCTTTGATGCGTTGCTGGAGGATCGCCGCAGTGAACGGGAGGTGGTCGTGCGGGCACGAGCGGTGGAAACCGGCGTTCTTGTTAGCATCGCCGACAACGGCAAAAATTTGTCTCCCGATTTATACGCAAAGATTTTTTCGCCTTATTTTACAACCAAAAAAAACGGCATGGGGATGGGATTGAGTATCTGTCGTTCCATCGTAGGTTCGCACGGCAGCCAATTGCGCGCGTCGCCCAACGCGGATTACGGTCTGACATTTACGTTCACGCTCCCCTGCAATGTCGCAGAATCGGCTCCAGACCAATCAGGTGTGTAGCACGTTTGACGAATCCAATCCGGCGTGTTGTTCACGTCGAATCGAGGAAATATTTTGAATACTACTAGCACCAACCCGACCGTGTTTGTCGTCGATGACGAACCGGGCATGCGCAAGTCGCTTGAGCGACTCCTGCGGTCCGCCGGCCTTCAAGCAGAATGTTTCGGCAACGCGGAAGCATTCTTGCGGGAGTACGACCCCAGCCGTCCAGGTTGCTTGATTCTAGATGTCTGCATGGATCACATGACAGGACTGGAGTTACAGAAAGAACTCAATGCGCGGCGTATTCTGCTGCCGACCATCGTGATTTCTGGATACGCGGACGTTCCCAATGTGGTCAAAGCGGTCAAAGGGGGCGCGGTCGACTTCCTGGAAAAACCGTTTAACGATGAGCTGTTGCTGGAACGCGTGCAACAAGCAATCCGGCTGGATCAGCGACAACGTATGGAGGCAGTCCGCGCGTCAGCGACCGAAGCGCGGTTGCGATCGCTGACGCCGCGGGAAACTCAGGTGATGGAGCTACTCGTCGCCGGCCGCCGCACGAAACAAATCGCGTACGACCTCAGCATCAGCCCCAAAACGGCCGACATTCACCGCGCGCATGTGCTGGAAAAAATGAAGGTCGATACCGTCGTCGATCTCGTGCGATTGGTGCACGATCTACCCGACTGATGTCCATCCGCCGTCTCAGCCCACCACGCGTTGGAACCGTTCGACCGCCTGCTCGATGTTTTCGCGGCTGTTGAATGCGCTCAAGCGGAAGTAGCCTTCGCCGGCGGCGCCAAATCCGCTGCCGGGCGTGCCGACCAGATGTCCTTTGGACAGCAATTGGTCAAAGAAGTCCCAGCTACCCGCCCCACCGGGGGTTTTCAGCCAGACGTAAGGCGCGTTCACACCGCCGTACACCGTAATCCCCGCGGACTCCAAGCCTGCGCGAATCAACTCCGCATTGGTGAGGTAAAACTTGATCAGCTCGTTGATCTGTTGTTGGCCTTCTGGCGTAAAGACCGCTTCGGCTGCGCGCTGAATCGGATAGGAGACCCCGTTGAACTTGGTGCAGTGTCGGCGATTCCATAACGGATGAATCGGCTGGTCCTCGCCGGTGGATGTTTTTCCGGTCAGTTCCTTGGGAATGACCGTATAAGCACAGCGTGTCCCCGTAAATCCGGCGTTCTTGCTGAAACTGCGAAACTCGATGGCGACGTCGCGAGCGCCTTCAATCTCATAGATCGAATGCGGAATCTCCGGATCGGTGATGTATGCTTCGTAGGCCGCATCGAAAAAGATGATCGCATCGTGTGCGCGGGCATAATCGACCCATTGCTTCAGCGTCTCCCGCGAAGCGACCGTCCCCGTGGGATTGTTGGGATAACACAGGTAGATCAAATCGACCGGTTCGTCCGGTAGACTCGGAACGAAATCGTTCTCCGCGGTAACAGGCACGTACACCAATCCCTCATAACGGCCATCTATGCCAGCGGCGCCGGTCCGCCCCGCCATGACATTCGTGTCGACATACACCGGATAGACCGGATCCATCACGGCGACGATGTTGTCCTCGCCAAAGATGTCCAGGATATTTCCCGTGTCGCATTTGGAGCCGTCGGAAATGAAGACTTCATCGGCGGCAACTTCCACACCGCGTGGTTTGAATGCGTTTTCGACAATCGCCGTGCGGAGGAACTCGTAACCTTGCTCCGGCCCATACCCGCGGAACGAATCCCGCACGGACATATCATCGACCGCCTTATGCATCGCCGCGACGCATGCCGCCGGCAGCGGTTCGGTCACGTCGCCAATGCCCAGACGGATGACATTGGCATCGGGATTCTCCTGCGTGAATGCGGAGACGCGACGTCCAATTTCGGGAAAGAGGTATCCAGCAGCGAGCTTGGAATAGTGTTCGTTGATTGTGGCCATGGAATCTGATGTTTCAAAGATAGACGAAGAATGACAATTACAAATAAAAACCCAACCGGGAGGGCGAGGCTCCCGCCGAGCCACACATGGTCGAATGACGATAACCTTACTATGCGTTTTTTGAAGAGACCGCACGTCTCACATAAAACAGTGCAAGGTACGCTGCGATTTAAACTAAGCTAGAAAACTCACCGCTGAGGCGAACGGGTGCGAATCTGTCTCTTTCTCTGTGTGCTCTGTGAACTCTGTGGCAAAACTTTTTCGTCATAGCGTTTGCGACGCACCCTACAGCTCTTTGCCCATCAACTGTGCCACCTCATAGACGTCCTTGTCACCGCGACCCGAGAGGCAGACGACGACGACGTCATCCGGCTTGCGCGCTCCTGCTGTTTTAATCACTTGTGCGATGGCATGCGAGCTTTCCAGCGCCGGGAGAATGCCTTCTAAGCGGGCCAAGGTACCGAAGGCGTCCAGGGCTTCATCGTCGCTGACGGGGCCGTATTGCACGCGGCCTGTATCTTTCCAATAACTATGTTCGGGACCGACGCCGGGATAATCTAGTCCGGCGGAAATGGAATGTACGTCGTCGGTTTGTCCGTCCGCATCCTGCAACACATAGCTGTAACTGCCGTGCAACACCCCTTTTTCACCGTAGCTGAGCGTTGAAGCATGATCGCCGGGATTGGATCCGCGTCCCCCCGGTTCCACGCCGGTTAACTGGACGTCACTGTCTTCCACAAACGGATAAAACATGCCCGCCGAGTTAGAACCACCTCCCACGCAGGCGATCACCTCATCGGGGAGCCGACCGATTTGTTCGAGGCATTGCTGTTTAGTTTCGCGACCGATGACCGATTGGAAATCGCGGACCATGCGGGGAAACGGGTGCGGACCGACAACTGAGCCTAAGATATAATGCGTGTCTGCAACACTGGCCATCCAGTCCCGCATCGCTTCGTTAATGGCATCGCGAAGTGTGCGCGACCCACTGCACACCGGACGAACCTCGGTCCCCATCGTTTGCATATTGAACACGTTCAATTTTTGTCGCCGCACATCCTCCTCGCCCATGTAGACCACACAAGGCAGACCGAACAGCGCACAGGCGGTGGCAGTGGCGACGCCATGTTGGCCGGCACCGGTTTCGGCAATCACCCGCGTTTTGCCCATCCGCTTTGTGAGCAACACTTGGCCAAGCGTATTGTTGATTTTGTGGGCACCGGTGTGATTCAAATCCTCGCGTTTGAGGAAAATCCGCGCGCCGCCACAATGCTCAGTCAGCCGCCGGGCAAAATACAGCGGATTGGGCCGTCCGACGAAGTGCCGCAACAAGTCATCCAATTCAGCCTTGAAGGAGGCATCGCGGATGGCCGATTCGTATTCCTGATCGAGTTGCTCCAGAGCCTGCATCAACGTTTCTGGGACAAATCGCCGGCCAAATTCGCCAAATCGCCCCTGGGCATCGGGAACATTAGCGGTGGCGGGTGTTGACGTGGTCATTGAATTACTTTCGAGAGTTCGTCACAAGGGGGGGAGAGCGGGCTCGTAACGCCGCTCGTTCATGTGATCGTAGAAGATGATTCCAATTTAGCAAACCGAATCATCCACTGCCAGATTGCCGATCGATCGCAAACACCGGACCGCTCGACTTCTGGGTAAATCAACAGGCAAGGCATTTGAGGAAATCCAGAGCTTTCTCGATATCACAAACTCAGAATAGCCGCCATGTGTCCTGTTCAGAGAACCGGCTGGACAGTTCCCGCCACGGCTGGCTGGTTTGGCTGGCCATGGATTGATAAAATTTTGCCTGCTGGCCGAGCTGCTCACGCAAAAGTCAGCCAATTACCGGCGTCCCCCCCTATAACGACGCCAACTTCCGCACCCGTAGCTCAGCTGGATAGAGCGACGGTTTCCTAAACCGTAGGCCGTGGGTTCGAGTCCCGCCGGGTGTATTTGTTGGTCGGGCATGCTTTGCGCTGTCGACCAACTCCTGTGAAGGTCGCTGGGGGAAGTTTCTGGGCGCGTCGATGGCGCGCCCGCTTTCCTTGATGTTACTTGTGGAATGGCTGGGGCTTTGTCATGCGGCTAACGATGACGGCATGACGAATTGACCGGTGCTCTTATCCCAAAATCTAAACCGTTCGACGTGCGTGTCGTCCGGGTTATTTTGCCTGGATAAACCTTAACGCTTCTGCCGATAGTACGGAAAGACCGACGGCGGTAGTTGCCGGGGTCATTGCGCTTTTGCTTGAACAACGGTTGGCAGCTGCTCATACGTGCAGATTGAACGCACCGCGCTGGTCATGGTGATTCGAGATTGCAGAGTTGCCAACGAATAAATCAGGGTGGCGGGTGACATGAGCACGCAGCACAAGCCGAAACAGATGCCGCGGAATCATCGCTCGGACCTCCCGCAGACTGCTGGCCAGATTCAGAAATCGAGCAAGAGTGTCCACGTTGGCCGGACCTTGCGATTGGCGTTGCTGTGCTTGTGCTGTGGTTGTACCCCATTAGGGGAATACATTCGCAACGGTTTTGAGGTGGGACCGGACTACAAGCGGCCGCCGGCACCGGTTGCCACGCATTGGATCGACGCGCATGATGAGCGCGTTAGCAGCAACGCCACGGACGACAGCGCCTGGTGGACGGTGTTCAACGATCCGGTCCTCAATGGTCTGATCCACACAGCTTATGAGCAAAACTTGACCGTGCGCGAAGCGGGTTTTCGGGTGCTTCGCTCACGGGCACGTCTGGGAATAGCGATCGGGGAGTTCTTCCCGCAAACACAGGTGATGGAGGGTAGCTATCAACGCGAGGGGGTCAGCCTGGGCGTCGCCAACCGCTTTGCGACACCCGAGCGTTGGTTCAGCCAATGGAATTACGGTTTCGGGTTGGCTTGGGAACTTGATTTCTGGGGCCGTTTTCGACGGGCCATCGAAGCCTCCGAAAGTGTGCTCGATGCCTCCGTCGAACACTACGATGCGGCAATTGTGACCTTGGTCGGCGATGTGGCAACCAGCTACGTGCAGATTCGCACGATCCAAGAACAGATCGCCCTGGCTGAGCAATCGTTGAAATTACAAAAACAGAGTTTGGAAATCGCCACCGCTAAATACGAAGGGGGCGAGACGACCGAAGTCGACGTCTACCAGGGGCAAAGCGACGTCTCGAGCACCGAAGCGTTGATCGAACAGTTGCAGATCGACCTGCGGCAAGCGACCAACCAATTGTGCATACTGATGGGCATGCCGCCGACCGATCTCAGTCAGTTGCTGGGCGAAGGTCCGATTCCGACCGCGCCCGAACAAGTCGTGGTGGGGATACCGGCCGACTTGATCCATCGTCGCCCGGACGTCCGCCGTGCCGAGCGATTGACAGCGGCACAGTCCGAAGAGATCGGCATTGCCGAAACCGACTTCTATCCGCAAATCAGCCTCAACGGCACACTGGGTTGGTCCGCGGAACATGTGGGGGATGCCTTGGACCGCGAGGCGTTTTTAGGCTCGATCGGACCATCGTTCCAATGGGCCATTCTCAACTATGGTCGCATCGCAAACAATGTCCGCGTCCAAGATGCCCGCTTCCAGGAATTGATCGCCAACTACCAAAATACGGTTCTCAACGCTGGTGCCGAAGTCGAGAATGGTCTCGTTTCGTTCCTCCGCTCGAAGAATCAGGCCGAAGATGCCGCGCGGGCAGTCTCGGCCGAAACCGCTGCATTTCATGAAGCATTCGCACAGTACAAGGGCGGCTTGACGGATTATAACCGTGTCGTCGTGATTCAAGAGCGGCTGGTCACTCGGCAACAATCGTTGGCTGATGCGCAAGGCGCAATCGCTCAAGGCCTGATCCAGGTTTATCGATCACTGGGTGGGGGATGGCAGATTCGATTGCAATCGGAAGCTGAGTTTGTGATGCCGATTGAAACCCCTGTCCCGGCAGTTCCTCCTACACCGGCGCCTGTGGAGGATGACTTAACACGGGACGATCCCCCATCACTTGAAGAACCCGGCCTGGCTGTGATTCCACAAAGTGAATAACCCCCCGGTCTGCCAAGGAGTCGTCCAATGGCACGTTGGATACGGATAACATCGATTACATTCAGCTTGATGCTGATCACCACGGCGTGCGCTGACGCCGGTCACTGGTTTCACTTCGACATCGGGCGCCGACCAACCTGCCAACCTTGCCAGGGCGCCATGAGCGGCTGTTGCGACGACTATTGCTCCAAGCCGCTCCCCTGCACTTCGCCGAATTGCAGCGGTTGTGTCGACGACTATTGTGGCAAGCCGCTACCCTGCATTTCCTGCACTAGACCGGGCTGCGTGGATGACTATTGCCCCAAACCTTGCCCGCGATTCATACGTCCCTTGTGCTTGCCGTGGTATCAATGCGGCCCGGGGGAGCGTTGTTATGGCGGTCACGGCATCGTGCCGGGTTGCGATGCGAACTCGCTTAAGTGACTGAATCCGACGCGGGAGGCGGACTGTCCGGTTGAGCACCGTTATCGGCGGATTTCGTTGGCGGCGGGGCTTTTCGTTCGGCACACCAACTGATGACGTAATAAAACACCGGTGTTAAAAAGACGCCGAAGAATGTCACGCCAATCATGCCGCTGAATACCGCCGTCCCCAAAGAGCGCCGCATTTCCCATCCGGCCCCCGTCGCAATCATCAAAGGCAGCACACCGAAGACGAAGGCGAACGACGTCATCAGAATCGGCCGCAGCCGCAATTTGCAGGCTAGCAACGTCGCTTCACGGCGACTGAGACCTTCGGCACGCTGATCGACGGCGTATTCCACAATCAGAATCGCATTCTTGGCGGCCATTGCAATCAAGACGATGAAACCGATCTGAGCAAAAATGTCGACCGGTTTGTGCGCAATCCACACCAGTCCGGCCACCGAACTGAGCAAGCACATCGGCACAACAAGCACGATTCCCACCGGCAACGACCAACTTTCATAAAGCGCCACCAGTACCAAATACACCAACACCAGCGAGAGCGCAAAAATCAGGCTACCGGTACTGGAAGCCGTCACGGCTTGATAGGCGATTCCTGTCCATGCATAGCCGAAGCCCCCGGGCAAATTGTCGGGCGCACAAATTTGCTCCATCTTGGCCATCGCTTGGCCGGCGCTCTCACCGGGTCCGGGTCCGAAAATCAAGGACGATGAATTGACGTCGTTATAGCGCATCACAAACGTCGGCCCATTCACATAGTGGACGTTGATCAATGCGCCCAACGGAACCATTTCATCTTGCGAATTGCGGACCTGTAGAAGTTTGAGGTTCTCGGGATTCGTGCGAAACTTTCCTTCGGCTTCGACATTCACCTGCCAAATGCGGCCGAAACGATTGAATTGGTTGACGTACATCGAGCCCATGTTCGCACTGAGCGTCTCATTCACATCTTGCAGCTTCACGCCCATTTGCATGACTGCTTCGCGGTCGATGTCGACGGCCAATTGCGGGGAGTCGGCTTTGAACGTCGAGAGCATCATGCCGATTTCGGGCTGCGCATGGGCTTGCGAGACGATCGATTCGGTGACATCTTGCAGCTCCTGCAAACCCTGTCCCGTCCGGTCTTCAATTTGAATCTGCAGCCCCCCTGCTCCGCCCAATCCCGGGACCGGCGGAGCGCCGAGAACCCTGGCCTCACAATTGATGACCTCTTTGTGATACCGCGCGTTCAAGGCCTTGATGATTCCCACCGCTTGCGTGTCGGGCGTGGTGCGATCTTTGAACTCGTCGAGAATCACGAATATGGTGCCCCAGTTCGAGGCATCGCACGCTAGGACGACAGAAAATCCGGAGACTGACATCGCCGATTCGACGCCGGGCGTGTCCAGCGCAATTTCCTCCAGCTTTTTCATCGTCGCTTCTGTCCGCTGCACCGAAGCGGAATCGGGCAGCACGACATTCACCAGCACGTATCCCTGATCCTGCGCCGGGATAAAGCCTTTCGGCGCGGTCTTGAGCCCATAACCGGTCAGCCCCAATAACCCCGCATAGATGATGAGCACGATAATGCACAGCCGCAACGACAGCCCGACGATCCGCGTGTAGCCATTTGTGAACAGGTCAAAGACTTTATTAAACGCCCCAAAAATGAGCGACAAAATGCGGTTCAACAACGGGCCGATCAACCAGCCGACTACTGCTCCGGGCAAAAACAGCGCGGCACGCACCGCCCAGCGGGTGAATTCGTCGTCGGTCGGCGGCACGAAATCAGCAGCCCAACTTTGCAGGAGATAGTAGCTCAACACGCCGAATAAGACAGCAATCCCGGCACGCGGCAAGGCTTCCCGTTCAACTGCGTTTTCCCCGCCATGCGGTTTGATCCAAGCGACAGCACGGGCCGGCGCCATGGTGAGCGCATTGGTCGCAGAGAAGAGCGCAGCAGTAGCGATCGTTAATGCGAATTGGCGATAAAACTCGCCGACGAGTCCGGGGACAAAGGCGGTCGGGATGAAAACCGAGGCCAAGACCAAACTGATGCCGAACACCGGGCCGGTGATTTCTGCCATCGCCTTCAGCGTCGCTTCCCGCGCCGGCAGGCCTTCTCCCATCCACCGTTCGATATTTTCGACGACAACAATCGAGTCGTCCACCACAATCCCCACGGCCAGCACCAGTCCGAACAGCGAGAGATTGTTTAAAGAGAAGCCCAGCATTTTCATGACCATGAAGGTGCCGATCAGCGCGACAACGATATCGATCATCGGCAGCAACATGGCCCGCCAATCTTGTAGGAAGACCAGGATCACCACGATCACCAACCCGGCAGCGATATATATCGTGTTGATCACATCATCGACCGAATCACGAATAAAGGGGGTCGTGTCATAAGCAATGACGTAATCGACGCCTTGCGGGAATTGCGCTTTCAATTCCTCCATCTTGGCTTTGACGGCATCACCGGTGGCCAGCGCGTTGGCTGTGGGAGTGGTGTAGACACCCAAGGCGACCGACGGATACTGCACCAGTTTTTCATCTTTCCGGACGGTCAGCGTGCAACTGAGGTCCGAATTTTGTGAACCCAATTCCACGCGGGCGACATCGCTCAAGTAGACCAACTTACCGCCGGTGCCGACTTTGACGACGATTTTTTCAAACTGCTCCACGGTGCTCAAACGGCCCACGGTGTTGAGAACCAATTGAAATTCCTGCCCGGGCGGAACCGGCTCCTGACCGACATTTCCCGCGGCGACATCGACGTTTTGTTGGCGGATCGCATCGACCACATCGCCGGCGGTCATATCGAGTGCGGCGAGTTTTTGCGGTTCGAGCCAGGCCCGCATGCTATAGGAGCGTTCCCCCAAAAACTTCGCCATACCGACGCCCGGCACACGGGAGATCGGGTCAAAGACATTGATCTGGGCGTAGTTGCTAAGGTATAGCGAATCGTAGCGGTTGTCCGGAGAAATCAAATTGATCGCCAACAACATATTGGCCGATTTCAACTTGACGCTCACCCCCTGCTCTTGCACGCTGACCGGCAATTGCGCCAGCGCCAACTGAACGCGCGTTTGCACGAGCATCAGCGCCGTATTGACGTCGGTTCCGACCTCGAAGCTGACAATCAGGTTGTACTGTCCGTTATTGGTGGAGGTGGAGGACATATAGATCATGCCTTCCACACCGTTCACCTGCGCTTCGATCGGTTCGGCGACCGAATCGGCGACGGTCTGCGCATTTCCGCCGGGATAAACCGCAATCACCTGAATGGTGGGAGGGACAATCGGCGGGTATTGCGCCGTGGGCAATGTCTGATAGCAGACTCCACCGGCAATCACGATGATAATCGAGAGCACCCAGGCGAAGTTGGGACGGTCAATAAAAAAACGGGACATATTTAATAAAACCCCGGCAAAGCGGCAGGGACGAAGTTTGTGGAAATTCGAGTGCCGGCGGCACGTTTGCGTGGTTCTGTGTGGGCGGTCCCGTTGGTTGTACGCGGGCACCAACGCCGCCAAAACCCGCTATCACTCAACTTGCATCCAATTGCTATCGGCCGTTATTTGTCGCTCGGCTGCGCCTTCGCCGCTTTGGGAACCGCTTGTGGAGCGCGTAAGAGGGTCAGCATATCGACAGTTTTCGGATCCACTTTGATACCTGGCTTGGCGCGGAGCAAGCCTTCGACAATGACTCGATCCGTGGGTTTGAGAACTTCCACTTGCTTCTGGACAACCTGACCATCGGGACCGGTATCGGAGACGGTCCTATAAGGTTTGATCGCCCGCAATCCGTTGTGCATTTGCCCGACATCGACAACGCGGTATTCCACTTCCTGCTTATCATTCACAATGAGCACGTATCGTTGACCCTGGTTCGTGCCGATGGCCGCATCCGTCACAAGCAGCGCCTCATGAGGCGGTGACGTGGGAATGCGAATCCGTGTGAACAATCCGGAAACGAGTCGCGCATCCTCATTCTTAAAGACGGCGCGCAACTGAATCGATCCGGTACTGGCATCGAGTTGATTACCGATAAAATCGACGAAGCCATCGAGTGAAAATTCGGTATCTGGCCCGATGGCCATTAGTACGGGAATTTCCCCGGAGCGGGCTGATTTTAGCTTGCCGTCGGTGACCAACTGCTCGTAGCGTTCGGTAGTGTTTTGATCGACGTTAAAATAGGCCCAAATCGGCTTGATCGAAACCACGTTGACCAATGTGGTGACGTTTTCCGTGACCAGATTTCCAACGTCAACCATGTGCCGCCCCAACCGCCCGTCTATCGGAGAGGTGACCTTGCACCAATCATAATAGAGTTGTGCCAAGGCAAGATCGGCTTTGGATTTGTCGACCGACGCTTGTGATTCATCGCGAGCACCGAGTCGGCGGGTCAGTTCCTGTTCGCTGATCGCCCCTTTATTTTTCTTTTGGACGGTCAGACCAATGTCGTATTCCGCCTGACTTTCAATTAGGCTGGCCTTTGAAAACTCCACGCTGGCTTTAGCTTGTGCGAGCTGTGCCGCATACGTCCGATCGTCGATCTCAAAGAGAACGTCTCCCTTTTTGACGACATCGCCATCCTTGAAATTGATCTTCGTCAGATAGCCGGAAACGCGGGGATTGATGTCGACCGACTGCACGGCAGCCGTGCGCGCAGTGAATATCTCGTAGTCGGTCACTTGCCGCTGGAGCGGTGAGCTCACTCGGACCACCGGCGGCGCCGCAGGCTTGACCTCCGTCTGCGCTGGCTCACATCCGCCCAGCGCAAGAAAAAGAGACAGGGGCACGTGCAAGCATATTTGACGACCAGTCCCCAGTAGTCTCATTGCATCGCCTTTTCGAGCCAAAAAGTATCCAGTCGTTTCGCAGTTTGAGATCACCCCAATTGGACGGTGAAGGTGAAAGACGTTGTAACAAACTTAGGACACTCACGCGACAAACGGTGCTGAGTTTTTCGTGAAATCGTCAGTTCGACGATTGAAATACTCATGCAGGGTTAATTCGAAATCACCCCCTCTCTTCCAAGGTGGCGCGGCTTCGTCATTTACCCTGGACGACCTTCAGAGAAGCTGCCTTGTCACCCTAACCCATAGAAACCAACAGAAAGGATGACAGTACGCCGAAGGCCAAATTAATCAGCTTGGCGTTGCGAACGAAATGACCGCACCCCAGGTCGGCAGTGTTCACAGTCCAACGCTGGCAAAGAGGCTAACCATTAACCGGCTATTCTCTGTAATTGTTCAGAACTGCCTTCACGGTCTGTGGTACCATTCGTTCGAACGGCTACATAAAGATCCGTATGCCACTGTGCGATTGATACGCGAGCGCGACAACACATACGTTTTCATCAATGAATCAGTGTGTCAATAAGGCGTTTTCGGTGCTACGAGCCTTGTTCGTTCAAACCGGCGTAACGACTTAGTGCACATAGACCTGGGCGATCTTTCCCACAGGGTTTTGTTTTGACAGCTTCCCCGAATTCCTCTATATTCGCTAACGGAGCCGATTCCCTTTTTCTAATGGGAAACGGTGGCGATTTTTAGATGCGCGAGGAACAGCTCTCAATGTCCGGCAGTGCGGGAAACACGACACGGCTACCATTGCCGCGGTTTCTGACCGTCTGGGTCTGTATTGGTGTATTCGCATTTTTACCCTTTTCGCAGCTATTCACCGTTCCGTTTTTTCAGCTATTTTCGGCAACAAATGCGGAAACGACTGAAGGGGAATGCCCCTATCAAAACGATGGGGAAGCGACTGCTGAAGAATTGCTCGCTTATTCGGCAACACGTCGCCGCGCGGACAACCGCCACTGTAATGCCGTCAGGCGTTCGCTACAGACCTCAAAACGGCTCTGCTTGGCGGCATCACATGCCGGACGACGCCCGGGAATTAATAGCCATCAGCTTTCCAATGGCTGTAGCGCGCCATTACGGATTTAGGCTGCGCGCTTACAACACGCATATCGTTGATGTCTTCTTGCGCGCCAACTGACTCGACAACACAGTCTCCAGCGATTCACCCAGTGCGGCAACAATTGCGTTGCAACCCCAGCAAACATTGCGCCCGCGCTTCGTGACTTGCAATTTGAGCCAAACTCATCAGACGCTAAGATCAACCCTGGACCGTCTCGATTTCGTCTCGGCCCGTGGACGGAATTCGGCTGCCTGGAATGGGTTCTTGACAGGCTTACAGATGATTGCCGAATTCTTCACCGAGATTCATGGAACATACCACTCATGACGGAACAACTCCCTAAAAAGTCCGGAACTCTTGTGAACGACCTCACCGCGGGTGTGGTCGTGTTTATCGTCGCCGTGCCACTGTGCTTGGGAATTGCGTTGGCATCCGATGCCCCACTTTTTTCCGGCCTACTCTCCGGAATTGTCGGCGGGATTGTCGTCGGTCTTCTCAGTCGCTCTCACACCAGTGTCAGCGGTCCCGCCGCTGGCCTCACAGCGATTGTCTCCTCGCAAATCACAGCACTGGGATCGTTCCAGGTCTTTCTTTTGGCCGTAATGATCGCCGGAGCGATGCAAATTGCAGCCGGCATTGCTCGTGCCGGTTTCATTGCGATGTTTGTGCCAAATAGCGTGATCAAGGGGTTGCTCACAGCCATCGGTATCATTTTGATCCTCAAGCAAATTCCTCACGTCGTGGGTCACGACGACGATTTCGAAGGAGAGATGTCGTTCGCGCAACCTGACCAACAGAATACGTTTACCGAACTGCTCTCGGTTTTCCAAGGTCAGTGGCATCTTGGTGCAGCGACAATCGGGTTACTCTCCATCGTCCTGTTGGTTGCTTGGAGCCGAATTAAATTCCTCAAAAACTCGCCCGTCCCAGCACCGTTAGTCGTTGTGCTGTTAGGTCTTGGACTCGGAGTGTTGTTTGGAAATTGGGGAGTTGGTTGGGCTATTGGCAAATCGCATCTTGTCCAGGTTCCAGTCGCCAAGAACTTAAGCGAATTCCGCAGCTTCCTGACACATCCAGATTTCTCAGCCTGGTTGAATCCACAGGTCTACATGGCAGCGATCACCATCGCGATCGTCGCCTCGCTGGAAACCGTGTTAAACCTCGAAGCCACCGATCGCCTCGATCCACAACAGAGACAATCCCCACCCAGCCGAGAACTGATCGCCCAAGGTGCGGGCAATATGGTGACCGGTCTGATCGGGGGAATTCCCGTGACCTCGGTCATTGTCCGCAGTTCGGTGAATATCAACACCGGTGGAAAAACTAAACTCTCGACGATTATTCACGGCTGTCTGCTGCTGGCTAGTGTGAGTTTGGCGCCACAAGTCTTGAACCAAATCCCATTGTCCTGCTTGGCAGCAATCCTGCTCGCCACAGGGTTCAAGCTGGCAAGTCCGGCGCTGTTCAAGCAGATGTACAAGGAAGGCAAATATCAGTTCACGCCGTTTTTGATTACGGTGCTGGCCATCGTATTCACGGACTTGCTCGTGGGAATTCTCATCGGCTTAGGAGTCAGTCTGAGTTTCATTTTGTACAGCAACGTAAAACGTCCGTTGCATCGAGTCGTGGAAAACCATGTCGGCGGCGAAGTGCTGCGGATCGAGCTGTCAAATCAAGTCAGTTTCTTAAACCGGGCTGCCATCGTTCAGACGCTCGACGGTGTTCCGGAGGGAGGGAGCGTACTCATCGACGCGCGCAATTCGAGTTACATCGATCCGGATGTGTTGGGTTTGCTGCACGAGTTCAAAAATAAGTCGGCACCAGCACGAGGGATCAGTATTAGCCTCTTGGGATTCCGCAACAGGTATCAACTTGAAGATGAAATTCAATACATCGACTACTCCACACACGAATTACAGGAACGCCTGACCGCCGATCAGGTCTTAGAAATGCTGGTTGCCGGGAACGAGCGGTTCCGGTCCGGTAACACCTTAACGCGGCATACCATTCGCCAGATCAATGCGACGGCCACCGCTCAGCACCCATTGGCGGTCGTTGTGAGTTGCATGGATTCCCGTGCACCGGTGGAGATGATTTTCGACGTCGGCGTAGGAGATGTGTTTGTCGTACGCGTGGCTGGCAACGTCATCAGCCCCGAAGTCTTGGCGAGCATTGAATATGGGTGTGTCATCGCGCGTGCTCCGTTGGTGTTGGTGATGGGGCACACCAATTGCGGGGCGGTCACTGCGACAGTGGATGCTATCTGCGGCCGATCTTTCAATGACGCTGGCTGTAGTCATCTCAAGTATATTGTCGACGAGGTGTCGCCTTCCATCGACGGCCTGTCCCATTTCAATGCAGAACAAGCGACCGACGAAGACAAGATCGCATTCGTGAATCAAGTCAGCCATCGGAATGTGCAACACTCCGTAGAAGCGATCTTACAGCGTAGTCCGGCCATCAGTGAGCAAGTCCGCAACGGTCAGGCGGCGGTGGTCGGTGCAATGTACGATGTCAACACTGGACAGTTGCACTGCCAAGACGTAGACCAGCACGTCAAATCGCAGACTGGTGAAATGTAATGCGGAAGGCCCCCTCGTTGCTGCGTGTGACGAGGGTTGCCTGCCTGGAGGTTGACCGGGTAAGATCGGCGTCGAAATACGTCATTCCCTCTTTTTGGCCGTCAGAAAGTCATCCCCGTGGGCATTCCGATCTTGATCGCCGGAGGCGGATTGATCACGCTGGGGCTGATTTTGATCCGTCACCACGGCGTGGTCTGGATCCGCCAGCAAGCGGAACCAAACCTTTCGGACAAGGATTTAGAGTTTTTTCGTCGGCAACATCGCCGACGAATACAAACTTCGGGGATATTGACGTTAATTGGCTTGGTCATGCTGGTCGGCGACATGCTGGTCGCCAATCGAAAAGATCTCCTCACATTCATGATTTGGCTTGCCCTCCTCTTGCTGTTGGTGATTTGGGTCCTGTTGTTGGCTATGGGGGACTGGTGGGCGATTCGCACGCACACACAATCCGCTCTGGCCGAAATGCAAATCCAGCAAGTGGCCCTAGAACGCAAGGCGGAGCGCTTGCGCAAGGAATATCGCGGCGAAGGAAACGGACATAGCGGCTCGGGAGATTGACGGCGACGGTATCGGTGGGAAACCCGGTTTAGGGGTGTTCTGCCGTGCAATGGATAAGCGCGAGAGAATCACCTAGAATGCCGATTCGGCTCTCTCACCCGCGCATTTTCACTCGCACCACCCTGTCGGTTATTTTGTCCATGGAATTCGTACGACGGTTTGACAATCTCCTCAAGGCCTTTGACCTCAAGTCGACAGGAAAATGGTTTTTTCTCTCGGGCCTGATTGGCATTGTCGCCGGTTTGGGAGCGATTGCTTTTCAGTTCCTCAGCCAGTTGGTGCTCTCCCTGGCTCTCAACGGTGTTGCCGGCTACATGCCGCTAGAACCGGTCGGTGAATACTCTTTTTTACCACATAGCCACACGGTTTTTTCACCTTGGCATCTTCTTCTAGTGATGGCCGGTGGGGGACTTGTCTCCGGCTGGCTGGTGTTCAAATTTGCTCCAGAGGCCGCCGGGCACGGGACCGATGGGGTGATCGAAGCGTTCCACGAAAAACGGGGGGTTATTCGGACCCGCGTCCCTTTCATCAAAACCATCGCGTCAGCCGTCACGTTGGGGACGGGTGGGTCAGGCGGGCGGGAGGGACCGATTGCCCAAATCGGCGCGGGCTTCGGATCGTATCTGGCCACGCGATTACAACTTTCTGATCGCGACCGGCGAATCATGGTGGCGGCGGGCATGGGAGCCGGTGTCGGTGCGATCTTCCGCGCTCCACTGGCCGGAGCCCTGTTCGCTGGAGAAATCCTCTACAAAGATGCCGAAATCGAATCGGACGTCATCGTTCCGGCGGCGATCTCCTCTATCATCGGCTATAGCGTCTATAGCCTGTCGCTACCTCCCGATTTTCGTTTCACACCGTTGTTTGGAAAAGAACTGCAGTTTGAAGTCGGTTCAACGCTGGAACTGATTCCCTATGCGCTCTTGGCGATCATTCTGTCCTTTGTCGCGGTCTTATACATCAAGGTGTTTTACGGCGCCCATGCAATTTTCGATCGCCTGCCGATTCCGATAATGCTGCGCCCCGCGCTGGGAGCTTTGCTGGCCGGACTCATTGGATTAGGAATCTTTTACGGATTCGACGGCGATGTGCGTGCACTCGCAGTGCTCTCCACAGGTTATGGTGCCATTCAGCACGCGGTCGCGCCCCAGGCGACAATGGCGATTCCGCTCCTTTTGGCGATCGCCTTCGGAAAAATCGTGACCACCTCCTGCACGATCAGCTCCGGCGGATCGGGGGGCGTCTTTGGTCCATCGATGGTCATCGGCGGTTCGATCGGATCGGCAGTGGGACAATTCTTTCATGAATATTCACCCGACATCGTCCACCACCCGCAGGCATATACGATCGTGGGCATGGCCGGGTTCTTTGCCGGGGCTGCACATGCGCCGATTTCCACAATCATCATGGTCTCGGAGATGACCGGTAATTATCAATTGCTGTTGCCGGCGATGTGGGTCTCTACACTCTGCTTTCTGTTTTGCCGCCGTTGGACCCTGTATCAAAAACAGGCTCCCAGCCGAATGGAATCCCCCGCACATCGCGGCGATTTTATTGTCGACGTACTCGAAGGCATTCACGTCAGCGATGTGTTCGTCCCGGGACGCCCAGTGACCTGTGTGCCCGAATCCATGACCCTTGACCAAATCGTGCACCTGCTGGCCGAAACGCACGAGTCGTACTTTCCCGTCGTCAATAAACAAGACCGCGTCGTGGGCATTTTCTCCGCCCGCGATGTGCGGACGTATCTCTACGACGAGACCATTTGGAACCTGGCAATCGCTGAGGATATCATGACGACTAAAATCGTCAGCGTGAATCCGAACGACGATCTGAACACCGCCTTGCAACGTTTTACTTCGGTGAATCTCGACGAACTCCCCGTCTTCGACGCCGACGAACCGGGCAAACTGTTAGGAATGTTGCGCCGCAAGGAAACCATCGCATTCTATAACCGGCAATTACTCCGAAGAAAACAAGGGGAAGTGGCCTGAAATTGGCCGACGATTGACTGAGTTCCAGGAACGCGGGATTTTGAGACTCTCGATATTCAGTTCACAACGATGTCGCTGCGGTTATTGTCACCGCATTGATTGTGCTGGGTAATCGGCGCTCTCTGCACCGGAGAATCGCCCGACCGATTCCACCCATTTTGTGGCAGAAGGAAAACCCTCGAGTAGGACATCTGATGCAAAAGCTAATCCTCAGCGATGGTCGCACCTTGGCTTATGAGGACTATGGAGATCCCCAAGGGGCTACGGTGATCTTCAATCATGGCTTGTCCGATTCCCGGTTGATCCGCAATCCCGACGAAGCATTGACTAGATCGCTCGGCGTGCGTGTGATTGCGGCGGATCAACCGGGTGTGGGAGGATCTTCGCCACAAAAATCTCGAAAAATGGTCGATTGGGGCCAGGACATGGAGGAATTGGCAGACTTCCTCAACTTGGACCGGTTTGCCGTAGCGGGCCATTCGGGCGGGTCCCCCCATGCACTCGCTGTCGCTTTCCGGCTCAAAGAACGAGTGACAAAAGTCGTGCTCGCCTCACCCGTCGCTCCTCTCGACGAACCGGGGATGGGCAAGTTGATGATCAACAAGGACTTGAAACTCATCGCCAAATTGCATCACCTGCATTTCCTCATCAAGTGGGCGTCGAACTTCGCAGCCAAGAACGCACTGAAAGACATTCCGAGTTTTGTCGAGGCCACTGCGCATGAGGATTCTTCGGATGCCGAAACTTTTTTGCGCAACCCTGCGCAACGCGAAATGTTTGAAGCGTCTTTTGCCGCGGGACTCCAGCAAGGGGGCGAGGGCATGTACGAGATGATCATGGCGCTGTGGGACTGGGGTTTTAAACCGGAAGAGGTGCAGCAACGCGTCGAGCTATTCTACGGCGACGCTGATGACATACTGGATGTCAAGATGCCGCTGCATCTTGCAAAACAGTTGCCAGACTGCAAAACTCATGTTTGGGATGGTGCCGGCCACTACGGTTTTGTCGACGACAATCGTTGGTCGGAGTTTATGAACGCGGCCACTTGAGCATGCAAACCTTCACTAATTCCATTAGCGCTGACTGATGACCTAGAGGGACCGATCCCCATGCCCCATACTCGCCTCAACCGTCGCCGATTCCTGCAACACGCCTCTGCCTGGGCGGGCATCGCCGTCTGGACGGGACTTGCCGGCCGCGCGTCGGGTTTCGAAAGCGCTAACGAGCGACCGCGAATCGCTGCGGTCGGCACCGGAAGCCGTTGGGACCACCGCGCCACCGGACTGAATGGCACGTACGGCTCGGGCAAACAGTTTCCCAAGTATGGCGATGTCGTCGCCGTCTGCGATGCCGACGCCGACCGCCGCGAACGCGCAGCGGGGCTCGTCAAGCAGTGGAACGGCGCTGCCCCGGACAGCGTCGCCGATTACCGGGCGATTATTGATCGCGACGATATCGACATTGTCCATATCTCCACGCCCGATCACTGGCACGCAAAAATCGCCATCGAAGCCATGCTCTCCGGCAAGGACGTCTATTGCGAAAAGCCGATGACACTGACCATCGACGAAGGCCGGCAAATGTGCGACGTCTGTCGTCGCACAGGCCAAATCGTGCAAGTCGGCACACAACAACGCAGCGACGAAAAGTTCCTCAAAGCCATCGCCATCATTCGCGATGGACGGATCGGAAAACTCAAACAGGTCACCTGCAGCATCGGCGGCGGCCCCACTAGCCCGGAAATTCCCGCAGTCGATGCGCCGAAACAGCTCGACTGGAACCAATGGCTCGGCCCTGCTCCAGAAGTCGCCTACCGCAGTTTGGCTGGCCCCAATGGCGAAACCCAAAGCTGGTCGCGGTCCCATTACGAATTTCGTTGGTGGTACGAGTATTCCGGTGGCAAACTGACCGACTGGGGCGCGCACCACGTCGACATCGCTACCTGGGCCATGGACAAAACCGACACGGGTCCCATCTCCATTGATCCGGTAATGGTCAAACATCCCGTGCCATTCAAAGATGGATATCCCACAGCAGACAATCAGTACAACACCGCCACAGAGTTTTTGATCAATGCCGCTTACGCCGATGGCATGCAGTTGACCATCCGCCACGACTTGGACAACGGTATCTTGTTCGAAGGAACCGAAGGACGCATTTTCATCAACCGCGGCCGGCTGGCCGGCAAACCGGTCGAGGAACTCGCCACCAATCCGCTACCCGACGACGCACTGGAACAGGTCTACAAAGGCCGCCCGCTGACCGACCACTTCCGCAACTTCTTTGAAGCGGTCGCCGATCGCAAACAACCCGTCTCCGATGTCTTCAGCCATCACAGCGGCCTAACAACCTGCCATCTCGCGGGAATCGTCGCCCGGCTGGGACGCAAAATCGCGTGGGACCCGCAAGCCGAACAAGTCCTCAACGACAAACAAGCGCAAAGCCTTGTCAGCCGCGACAAACGACACGGCTTTGAGATTGAAACATAGCATATCGTGCGCGGGTCTCCCGACCCCGCACTTCGCCCGACCGTAGGTCTCCCACAGCCACAGCAGGCTAGAAGAGTTACAGACCAGTCGCGCTCGCCCCCCAGCAGAGCCGGAGCCTGAGAAGTCACCAACCGTGATTCACTCATCGTCGTCCGCATCCACAACCGCAGCCGGCGGTTTTTCGCCGAACATCTCGAACAAAAACCGCGACGGTAATGTCGTCCGGGGTTTGCCCCATTTCGTACGGCGGGCGGCGCGGCTGAGGGTGAGGTGATCGCAGGCGCGGGTGATGCCCACGTATGCCAAACGCCGCTCTTCTTCGATGTTGGCTTCGGTCCCCTCCACCGACCGTTTGTGCGGCAAAATCCCTTCTTCTAAACCGACCAGATACACGCGGGGAAACTCCAATCCCTTGGCGCTGTGCAACGTCATCAGCTTGACGGCGTCTTTAGAAACTTGCGACTCTTTGTCACTCTCCACATCACGCCCATTGAGCGCCGTCTCTTCGAGAAACTCCTGCAGCGTGGGCTTGTCCGCTTGTCCTTCGTACTGTTCAACCGCTTCGACCAACTCCTCAAGCATGGCCATCCGCATCGACCGTTGCGTCGGTTCTTTATACAGTCGTTCGATTTCTCGTTCATAGTCGATGTCATCGATCAGTTGCCGCACGCATTCTCCCAGGCCATGTGCGTTGGACTGAAAGCGACGACGATTGCGTTCCATCAAGCCGCGAAACGCATCAATGGCCTGCGCTGCCTTGTGCGGTAACTCTCCCGCTGAATCGGCAGCGGGAAGCACATCCCACAGGCTGCTACCGGCTTTCACGGCGCGGGCGACCAATTTTTCGACGGTCCCGGCGCCGATGCCCCGCGTCGGGGTGTTGATGATTCGCCGCAATGAGATTTCGTCGGTCGGTTGCGAAAGGACTTTTAGATAGGACAACAAATCGCGAATCTCGCGGCGATCAAAAAACGATTGCGTTCCCAACAGCAAATAAGGCATTTGCCGTCGCCGCAATTCAGTTTCGAACAGCCGCGGTTGTTCGTTGGTGCGAAACAATATCGCAAAGTCCCCCGCCGGGACGTTCATCTCGTTGATGATGTATTGAATCTCCTGGACGGTCTGCTCGGCTTCACCCACCTCGGAATCATACTTCTGAAATCGCACCGGATGCGGCGATTGCTTGTGTGCTACCAGCGTTTTTTTGTGTCGGCCGCGATTGTGCTGGACCAACTCATTGGCCAGCACGATGATTTTGTCCGTACAACGATAGTTGTCCTCCAGCCGAATCACCTTGGCGCCGGGAAACGTGTGGTGAAAACCGAGAATATGTTTTACTTCGGCTCCCCGCCAACCATAAATCGATTGGTCGTCGTCCCCCACCACACACAAATTACGATGTTCGCGGACCAGTGCTTCGACCAAATCGAATTGAATGCCGTTCGTATCCTGATACTCGTCGATCTGCACTTGCGTAAACCGCTCACGCTGCCGCTTTAAGGTCTCGGGGTGTTCGCGAAACAATTGACGCGTCAATAGCAGCAGGTCATCAAAATCTACCCCGCCAGCAGCGCGGAGATTTTGCTGATAGCGGCGAAAAGCCATCGCCGCTAGGAATTCCTTATCGTTTTCCGCAACTTCGCCGGCATCATCGGCAGCGACCCCCGCCGATTTCCATTGGCTAATTTGTGATATCAAGTCGCCCGGTTTGAGTGCTTGATCGCCAACGCGAATATGACGCAACGCCGAACGCGCCGCCGATTCCTGATCGCTGCGATCAAAAATCGTAAACGTCTTGGGATAGCCCAACGCCTCGATTTCTTCGCGGAGAATCCGCACGCACAACGAGTGAAACGTGGAGATCACCGGTTGCTGCCGGACCTTGCCACCTAGCAGAATTTTGGTCCGGGCCAGCATTTCCCGCGCAGCTTTGTTGGTAAACGTCACCGAAAGAATTTGTTTGGGCGGCGTTCCCTTGCGTATCAACTGCACCATGCGATGCGTGATGACGCGGGTTTTTCCGGTTCCGGCGCCGGCCAGTACAAGCAGCGGACCGGAAAGCGTGGTCACCGCTTCCCGCTGGGCGGGGTTCAAGTTCGCGAGAGAATGCATAAGGAGACAGGGGGGAGAGGCAATCCGTTGACGTTGGGAAGTTCCAGTCGGCGACTTTATTGGTTTGGGGGCGCCGGCACCACAATCAATGCTCGGCCGGTATTACTCGTCTTCGTACTCCCATTCCCCATCGTCGTCTTCATACTCGTATTCATATTCGTCGTCATCGCCTGCCTCTTCGTCGTCGACGTATTCATACTCGGATTCGGGTTCCAAGCGTTCCTTGGCTCCACGAAGTCGGTGTAACATCGCTCCCACTGAATCCCAGCGATCTTCCGGTTTCGCCGCCAGTCCCGTCATGATTGTCGAGGCCACTTGGTCGTCAATATCGGGCACCAACTCACGAATGTCGGTCGGTGACTGATTGATGTGCTGCACGATCATATCCAGCGTCAATGTGGGATCCACGCCATGCGGTAACTGTTTCGTATACATTTCATAGCAGGTAACGGCATATGAGTAGACGTCGATCCGTTGGTCGGTGGGCATCCGTTTGATCAATTCCGGCGCCATATAACTAGCGGTACCGGTGCGATTACCGGGAGCACGAAACGGTGGCGTGTTGGGTACCACGAGGCCGAAGTCGATCAGTTTGATGGAATTCTGCCGGTCAACCAGTATGTTGCGGGGACACAAATCGCGGTGGATCCAACCTTGTTTGTGAAAATAGTCCAACCCTTCCCCGATTTCGACAATGAATGTCAAACGGTGCGATTGCATCAATTCGTTCTGCAGAGCAACAGGCAACGTCAGGCTCACGCCATTGACGTATTCCATAACCAAATACTGTTCGTTGTTGGTCGTGATGCCGTGTTCCAAAGTTCGAACGATGTGCGGGTGTCGCAATTTTATAGCGACTTCCCCTTCGCAGGGCTTGGCCAACCCTTCAAACCGCGCTTCCAGTCGCGCTGTTTTTTCTAAGTCCAAAATTTTCAACGCCACCACGCGGCCGCTCAATTTGTCCTTAACCCGCCAAACCTCCGACATGCTCCCTTGTCCGAGCTTACGTTCCTTGATGAAGCGTGCGTCAATATTGACCTTCTTCAATCGTGCCCGTTTAATCAACGGAACAAGGATTTTTTTGATGAGCAGCATGTTGCGTGGCTCGTTTCAACAAAGGCAACGACCGGGGATGTTTGCAAAGCCGTGATGCGTGGAATCCGGACTCTCCAGTATACCGCTGCCCAGAGGGCGCGGCTACCTCGGATAGGGAGACCGGGAAGGCAAATCTGCCCTCAAGCCTGCTACCTCAAAGCGGCAAGCCTCATTTCCCGCAATAGTCAATGACGCGGGTGATCTCACTGCGCAAATCCGCACGGGCCACGATACGGTCAACAAAACCATGCTCCAACATGAACTCGCTGGTTTGAAATCCCGTGGGCAGCGGGACTTTGACTGTGGCCTCCACGACCCGGGGGCCGGCGAAACCAATCAATGCTTTTGGTTCGGCAAAATTGACATCCCCCAACGATGCGAAACTGGCCGCCACGCCACCCATCGTGGGATTGGTCATCACGGAAATAAACAGTCCCCCCGCTTCGTGAAATCGCGCCAGCGCAGCCGAGACTTTACCCATTTGCATTAACGATAAGATCCCCTCATGCATCCGCGCGCCGCCGCCAGAGCCACTGACAATGACCAGCGACAGATTGCGTTCGGTCGCCAACTCGATGGTCCGGGTCAATTTCTCGCCAACGACAGAGCCCATGCTTCCCATGATGAACGCCGAATCGGTGATGCCCAATGCCAACGGTCGGCCACGCATGTAACCCCGCCCGACGATACAGGCTTCCGACAAGCCGGTACGGGCCTGCTCGGCCTTCAGTCGTTCCGCATATGGTTTGCGGTCCGCAAAACCCAGCGGGTCCATCGGCTGCAGGTTGGCGAACCATTCTTCAAAGCTTCCTTCGTCCAACAGTTGGCGAATTCGCTCTGCGGTCGGTACGTAAAAATGATAGTCGCATTCCGGGCAGACGCCCATCCGGCTATCGACGGTTTTGCGATACACGGTAGCGCTGCAACCTTCACACTGTAACCACAGCCCTTCGGGCACTCCCCGCTTTGGGCGGTGGGAATGTCCGTTCCGGCCGGTTTCATCCGGTTCGGGGACGGAACTCATCGGTTTGCGTTTCCTCGCTGCGACGATGTTTGCGTGATCGTCGTTCATGTGATCCATGCTCTATTCAAAACGGACAAAAACGCCCTCTGAGAATACTTATCAGAAGGCCGGTCCAACTATCAATTGCTTGACTTCGCACGCGCGGGCTTGGCCGGTGTTCCCGGGCCACTCTCGACCGGTGCTTCCGATTTTCCATTCGTCTCTAATATCTCCCAATGGCAATCGTCTCGACAACTGTCACTTGGCTCGACGGTATGGAGTTTACCGCCGCACACATGCCAACGAATCATCGATGCCAACGGTTCCGGGGCAATGATAGCAAAATTGACGTCGCGCTTGAGAATTTTGTCAATCGCTTTGCCCACACGGACCATGGCATCGGTGACCTCTTCACCCTCGGGCGGACAGATCGTCTCAGGGGATTCCTGCCATTGTTTGAAGACTTTGGGATGCTTGCGGCGAATATCGTCGACAACCATGCCCTGCCACAAGCCTTGATTCAAATTCGCAAGGCTGTCCAGTTCCTTAACCGGCACGCCCAAATCTGCGCTGAGGCTCTCGGCGGTTTCGCGCGCAGGTTCACACGGCGCAGAATATATTCGCTTCAACGAGATATCTCGCAAGTCGTCGGCAAGCCGACTCACTTGAACTTGACCCTGTTGATTGAGGGGAATATTCAATGTGCCTTGAATACGATTTTGCTGGTCGAAATCAGTACAGCCGGGACGAATCAGCACGGCTTGGGATTTTGACATGGAACGAACGTTTCACTCCTCAAAGGGACGGTGATGCGGCTTGTGACGCAGCATCAAAAAGTTGAGTCGCGGCTTCGCGATAATCACTGGCATCAAAAATCGAACTACCCGCAACAAAGAGTTTGGCCCCCGCCTGGGCGGTCGATCCAATCGTATCCGGGCCGATTCCTCCATCCACCGACAAAAACGTCTCGGTGGAAATCATCGATGACAGTTCCCGCAATTTATCCAGCGCCGACGGCATGAATTTTTGGCCGCCAAACCCAGGTTCCACGCTCATCACCAGCACTAAGTCACAGGACTCCAGCGCGGGTGCAATTTTTTCCACCGGCGTACCCGGATTCAGCGCCAAACCGGCAGCGACGCCCGCATCCCGAATCCGCTTCAACAACGGAAGCGGTTCCGGAACCGCTTCAATATGAATTGTGATGGAGTCGCAGCCGGCCGCGACATAGTCATCCAAATACCGCTCCGGCTCGGAAATCATTAAATGGGCATCGAATGGCAACTCAGTCAATTCACGCAGCCGCTGTATCACCATCGGGCCATAAGACAGGTTGGGAACGAAATGCCCATCCATCACATCCAAATGCAACAAAGGAACATCCGCCGATTCCAACAGCTCCACCTCTCGGTGAAGGTTGCCGAAGTCACATTTCAACATCGACGGCGCAATCAGTGGGGCGCTCTTGAGCAAGTTAAGAAAGGTGGTTCTGCGAGTCATATCAATAAATCAATTATTCGATCAAACCGAGGGATCATCAAGCTCTGCGTCAAGCAATCGGGTCAGAGCGGATTCTGGGGCAATTACGCGGTCGGGCACAGACGGTGCAAACCGGTCCTCAACAACAGGAGGTTTCGAGTTGGATGCGACTCAAGTCATTTGCCGCCGCATGGACACCCAGAAGTTCCCGTTTTGTCGGCATCTTCCCGCAACGTGTCTACGGCGTGACGGATAGTGTCTCTCCTAGCCAGAAACTTGTAACCCAGGAGAGAGTCTGCCTCCAGAAATGTAATGAAAATGCTGTCGCGATTTTCCGCTACTTGAACGCGGACCAACCGCACCGACCAGCAGGACTTCAGAATCGGGTATTCTGACCGTTGTCACGCCTGACGTCCAGCGAAATCACCGATTCGCACCCGCCGACTGATGGGATATTTGCGTAACCACAGTATATAAAAAGACTTGCGACACAGAGGAGTTTTGCGTCTCATCCTCCGTGCCGCAAGGAATTTGGCGAAACCCGCAGCAAATCGCAGCCGCGGACGTTTCGACTACAGTTTCGCAATTCTGGCAATCAGGTCCGAGGTCCTGCAGGAATAGCCGGTCTCGTTGTCGTACCAAGACAGGACTTTGACCATGTTCCCGCCCAGTTCGGTCGTCCAGCTCGCATCGAAAATGCTGCTGTGACGATTGCCGACGATGTCGCTGGAGACGATGGGATCGGTATTGTATTCCATGATCCCTTTCAGCGGTCCTTCGGCGGCTGCTTTCATGGCCGCGTTGATGTCCTCTTTGGAGGCCTTTTTGTCCAACGTGGCGACCAAGTCGGTCACACTACCGGCCGGCACAGGCACCCGCAGGCTCAGGCCAGTCAATTTGCCCTTCATCGCCGGCAGTACAATGCCTACCGCTTTGGCGGCGCCGGTGGTGGTGGGAATGATGTTGATCGCCGCCGCACGTGCCCGCAACGGGTCGGCGTGCAACTGATCCGAAACGCGTTGGTCGTTGGTATAAGCGTGCACGGTCGTCATCAGCCCTTCGGAAACACCGAAGTTTTCGTGCAGCACCTTCACCATCGGGGCCAAACAGTTCGTCGTGCAACTGGCGTTCGAGACGCAGTCGTGTTCCGACGAAAGTTGATCATCGTTCACACCAAGCACACAGGTCAAATCCGGTGCGTCTTTGCACGGCGCGGAAATGATCACCTTGCGGGCACCGGCTTCCAGATGGCTATCGAAACCCGGTTTTTCCGCCGTTTGGCGATTTGTGAAAAATCCGGTCGATTCCAATGCGACTTCGACACCTTCTTTTTTCCACGGCAAATTCCGCGGATCCCGTTCGCTGCAAATCAGCACTTTCTTGCCGTTGACGATCAGCGACTGCCCCTCGCACTCAACAGTGCCGGGGAATCGGCCTTGGACGCTGTCGTATTTCAGCAACCATGCCAACTTCTGCGGATCGCCCAAATCGTTAATCGCGACGACGTCGAATTCCTCGGGTCGTGAAGCCAACTCGCGAAACACAATCCGCCCGATCCGACCAAAACCGTTAATTCCAACTTTTACTGCAGCCACGACGGCCTCTCTTTCTGATAGAACTCTATTTCCGTTGAATTGCTGAAACCAACCGGCGCGTCATGCGCGAATTTGCGACGTCTCACCGCAACCGCAGCGGTCAGTCCGCCCGGCGACGAGCCTCGCTGAGGATCCAGCCATTCTCATGGACCAGTACCCGCACAGCTGAGTCTCAGCGTAAAAAATTCAAGACACTTCCATATCATTATTCTCCCCCATCCAAGAGGGAGATTTTGCGCGCTCGACCCATTGCACGCTTTGCACAAGGACCGAGAAATCATCATTGGGGAAGATCGCTGGCCGTCCGGCCCTCGTCTTATTCCGAGAATCGCGGGCGCTTTTTAATGATCCGCGACTTCACCGCAGTCACGGCGTTTCCGATTCGTCACACACCCAGGGCGATCATCACCGCAGCTGTGCAAAACCGGTGCCCGTAATCCGCCGTCTCAGGGTTCCGGCGGCAGGGTGAGATTATACTGGTGCCGGAAATCATCGACAAGGAAGCAGCATGACTGGCCGGTGATATCCCGTAACATCCTCAGGATGACGCAAAGAAATCGCGCGTAACTCACTATTCAGTAAAGCGTTACATTCATCGCGGCCCGGCAACTCTAGTCAGACGGCACAAGTGGGGCGCGGCAGGTTGCCCCTTGGTCACCTCGCACATCGACGATTGCCGACAATCACCGTGAGTTTTCAACACCCGCCCCACAGCCACTTCCCCGGTGCTCATAGTCACAGCAATCGCTTGCCAAATTTGGTGAAATCGAGGCGTTAACGGTGTCGGTTCCAAGACAAAGCCGGCACCGCGAGAAGCAAGCGGTTGATCGGTAGCAGCAGTGTCGTTGCCAACATGATTTCAACACCCGTCACGATCTTGACTGGCAAAATCCAATAGAGAAACGCCACTACCACGGCCCAAATCGCCAACCAAACCCAAACCCACCTTTGCAGCACGGCTGCGGACAACAAGCGACTTTTTAAAATCCCCCGCACTACGAACAGAGCTGCCGTCAGTTTGATCGTTACCAGACTGACCACAATCCAACCGGCATTACTCCAGAAGGTGGGAATCTCCGGTGGCCAATTCACGGAGGAATAATGTAAAGCGGCATAGATGCCGCCTAAAAAACCGCCGCCGACCAGGATGCCCATCACCCCTTCCAGCCACCGTCGTCCGCACAGTTTGACAAACAAGGCTTGCACGGACAGCAACCACGTCAGTCCCAGATAACCCGTGACGGCAAATCCCGCTAGCGCGACGATCTGTAGCGGAGAAAATGCATCGGTCAACTCCTGCCAATTAGTCAGCCCTCGTGTCTGCGGCCCGCGGATCAAGATCGTGACAACAATTCCGAGCACCGCAATGCCACATGACGCGGAACAAGAAACCAGGGCCGCTTGCATCTTGGCCCCCACAAATCCCGCCGAACTGAGTGGTCGCGCGGCAAGGAACGGCGACATTTCGACCTGTTCCCGCCGCAATGCCACGCTGCCCAGTGACATACCGGCGATACATGCGATGTAGGGAGGGACCAACAAGATCAGCAACAAAAAACTGCCACGGCCAATGTCCAATACGGACATCAAGGACAAAACAAACACGCTTCCCAATGTCACATACACCACTAACCGCCCAGACCGCCGCCATTCCAGCCAACGTTGTGCAGCGTATGGTGATGAAAACTGTCGATACTGATGGGGCTTCTTCACAGTCGAGATGCCTGTCCGCAAAGTCGCAGTGCGCCAATGCAGGACATCGCCCCGCCGTGAACGGCCCACGGAGATCACGGCGACCATATACGCCAAGGGCAAGCTCCCGCCCAAGACGACCGCCGTCATCCAGAGCGGCACACTCCCTTGAGCTGCGAGCGCGACGCCAGTGGGAATGCCGGCAAGCACCGCGATTGCCGCCAATACCCGCATCAAGACCAGCGGAAACGTAGTCCACAAAACGGCCTGCAACCAGGCAAGCATGGCAGCCAGCATCAAGGCAATCAAAACCGACCACGCAATCCAATCGGTCACGCGCATGGCCGGCGCAATTCCAATTGCAGAGAGAGTCTGCGGCAACACAAGCCCGGATGTTGTCAGCCAAAAAGCGGCCAGGGTCAAGCCCCCCAAAACCATTGGCCAACCAGCCAACGCCCGGGATGAGACTGGGAGCGTGAACAAGTAGGTTGGAAAGGCGGATTCCTTGACGAACACGTCGGCGCGATCGCTATAAGAAAACACCAGCAATAGATACAACAACACCAGCAACAGCGGGCCAAGAGTAATCGCCGCTATCGCCGGGTGCCACGTCTCCCCGGCTATCACCAAATGCGCAATGGAAAGCGCAATCAAATAGATGCTGCCGCCGGTGGTGACAAGTGGGTAATGCCGCCAAAACTGCCAAGCAAAGGCTCCTGTGGGCGAGGACACCATTTAAGTCGCCTCCCGAATGGTTGCCAACGGTGGCTCGCTGCCGGCGTGCGCCACAAAGATTTCATCCAGCGACAGTTGCTTCTCCTCAACGATCTCACCGCCGGCCATGGTGGCGGCTGCCTGGAGTTCGTCTCCTTGCCCGCGGTAAATCGCCGTCCATTCATAGCCGCCCCCCGCCCATCCGATGGCGTCTGGCAACACGGGTGGGACGTCCTGCGGTCCCTGAAAGCGGACCGTCACACGGCGAAACTTTGCTCGCATTTCGTCGAAAGTCCCACTGTACAACAACCGTCCCTGGTGCAGCATGGCGATGTGATCGGCAACCCGTTCGACTTCGTCGAGTAGGTGCGATGAAAAAATTACCGTCCGTCCCTCCTCGGAAATCGTGCGGATGATCGCTGCCAGAATGTCACGGCGGACGATGGGATCCAAACCGGACGACGGTTCGTCCAAAACCAGAATCTCTGGCCGATGCGCGAGCGCCAGCACCAGCCCCACGCGGGCGCGTTGCCCTTTGGATAATGTCTGGACCTTGGCGTCGCGACTTAATTGGAACGACTGCACCAACTCCGTGACGTAAGCATTGCTCCAGGTTGGATAAAACGAACCGGTGTACGCCAACAGTTCGCCAATCCGCATCCAATCGGGCATCTCGTGCTGTTCCGACAGATATCCTAATCGTGCCAGTACCCCAACAGGATCACGAACCGGATCGCGGCCTAAGATAGTCACCGTACCTCGTTGCGGTTTGAGCAGGCCCAGCACATGTTTGAGCAGCGTTGTCTTACCGGCACCGTTGACTCCCACGATGCCATACACCGCCCCGCGAGGGACTTGAAGCGAAACGCCATCCAGTGCTTTGACGTGACCGAATTGTCGCACGAGGTTGCGGATGTCGACAACACAATCGGTTTCGTCGTTGAGCGGCGATTGCATGGGTTATGTCTCCTCGAGAGCGGATTGAAATGCGCGCTGGCGATCGCCCAGCATGTTCACGATTTCGTCTGCGGAGAAGCCCAACTGCCGACCTTCGACGAGCAGGGCGTCGAGACGTTCATTTAGCAAGCGGCGACGTTCGCGGAGCGCGAGCGGGGACTGGGCATCGGCGACGAACGTACCCGCCGTCCGCCGCTTAACAACAACCCCAGCGGCTTCCAGTTCCCGATAGGCACGAGCCACCGTATTGGGATTCACCAACAACTGTTCGGCCAGCGCGCGGATCGAGGGCAATTCCTCACCCGATTTCAGCCTACCGGAAGCGACGAGGAACTTGATTTGGTTGACGATCTGCAAATAGATCGGCACTCCGTCTTGTGGTGAAATGTGCAGCTGCATAACGGCACAGGGCCTCAGAGCGAATGAACACCGACTGAATGAATTGTATTATTCAATTAATACAGTCGTTCACTCGCAGCGTCAAGCTCAACTCTGTGACGTGTTCATTTTCCGGCCCCGTTGGCCGCAGCTGTGGGGGCATCTTTGAGGGCATCACCGGTCGCGACCGGGATCTGAACGGCTGGGGCGCGATTGCCTGCTTCGTCAACCAAACTCGCTTTGGGATTCTGGCCGAAGCCGTAGATCAACCGTGCCGGCAGTCGCACGATTCGTTCGGGGACCAGTGTGACGGTTGTCTTGCCCGGCGTCGCCATCGTGCAACGAATCGTGCCTTCCTCGTCGATCAACGCAAAATCGGCTGCGTCGCAACCGGCTAGTTCATCGACTTCGGCAAAGTGCGCCACAATCGATTTGCGATCTTCATCGATAACCGCAGCATCCAAGACGGGACCGGGCCAAGCGATGTCGGTTTTTCCAAAGCGGTGACGCAACAGCGCGCGGCCGATTTCGGCGCCCAATTCGCGGTAGCCGGCATTGTTCAAATGCACTGTATCCATGAGCGTGCGGCCCAGCGCGGGGACGAGTATTGCCCGCGAGTCGCCGGCCACGTATTGTCGCTGTGCTTCACGGAGCGTCATAAATCCGCTGTTTCCCGGTGTCGTGGCGGGACCGAGTTGCACGACGACGACCAGCATTTCCGGATTGTCCGCCGCCTTTCGCACGCGGGCGATGTGTTCCTGCAATTCTGTTACGTAATCAGCCCCTGACGTTCCGGGAGCGGAATTGTTTTCGCCCTGGTACCACAGAAACACGCCCGCGCCTTGGCCGGCGCGTTTGATGCGGGGCATCAAGCCGACATACCCCGGCTTGCCGGGATGCCAAAACAAAATCGGTTTGCCGCCGTTGGCATATCCTAACATCGTAATGTCCCCCGCAAGCGGCGCGACAGCCTGTGCGGTGGCGACCCACGGTCCCGTTCCGGTCGTTCCCATACCGGGCAGTGGATCTTGGGCAACAACAAATTCGCCAGTCTTGGGGTCAAACATGGTCACCCGTTCATCCGCAGCCGGTCCGGGTAGTTTCGCCCGTCCGCACGCATTGGATTGGCCTGAGAGAATCCACAGCTGCGGGTTATCGTCCGCATTGGCTTTCGCTGAGATCAAAACGAATGTCAAACAAAGAAGATAGCGCAGTCGATGCACGGTTTGCTCCTGGAGAGTTGCTCAAGAAAAGACATGGACTACCGCTCGCCGCCGGGGACCCACAGAACGTCATTGTTGCCGGCGTCATTGCAATACCGGGCCCAAACAAACAGCAAGTCGGAGAGTCGGTTGAGGTAGGCGAGCGTATGCTCGTTGATCACCTCCGCTGCGGCTAAATGACAGACGCCGATTTCGACGCGGCGGCAAACAGCGCGGGCATTATGCAAATGCGCCGCTGCCGGGGATCCGCCAGGGAGAACGAAACTGGTCAGTGGTTCCAGCGAGGCGTTGGATTCGTCGATCCAGGTTTCCAATTGCGCCACCTGTTTTGCCGTCACACGCAGCGGAGGATGTTCGGCAGGCGTATCCGTTTCGGGCACACACAAATCGGCCCCGAGATCGAACAGGTCGTTTTGAATGGTCGCGATCCGCGCCGCAAACGCCGGCGGAAGTTCGACGTTGGCGGCGGTCACTCCCAGCAGCGTGTTGAGTTCATCGACCCCGCCATAGGCGGCAATCCGCGCATCGGTTTTGGGGACTCGGCGTCCATCCCCCAGTCCAGTTTCGCCGCCGTCGCCGCTGCGGGTGTAAATGCGATTGAGAAAAACCATGCGTCTAATTATCTATTCTTCAGCTGGGTCCTTGTCGGTCTTCGGCTCTGCTGAACCCATGCCGGCGACTTTGCGGAACTCGGGGACTTCGTGGAGTGTTTTTAAGTCGGGGTCTTCGCGCATCCAACCGAGGTCTCCGAACCCTTGTTTGACGGACTTTTGCAAGTCGGCGATTGCTTTGTCGGTGTATTCTTTAATTTTCGCCTTGCGCTCGTCGGTCGATTCCTGTGTCTTGAGATGTTCGGCGGCGCGCGAGTAAACGCAGGCGGCGTTGTAGGAGAAGATGGCTTCGTCGTCGTAACGGGCGCGGTTTTCTTCGAGCCGTTTGACCGCTGCTGTCGTATCGTCGCCGTCCATCACCATCACCACACAGGCGCCGGTGAGCGCTTGAGAATTCCAGCGGTCCAACTCCAAAGCTTTGTCAAAGTCGGGCCGCGCCTCGGCGAATTTTCCTCTGCGAATATTTAAGTTGCCGCGGAAAATGTAACCGTCGGGCATTTTGGGATCGGCTTTAATGGCTTCGACAAATTGAGCCAACGCTTCGTCGAGTTTATTCGATTTTTCTAATTCGTGCCCCTGTCTGAGGAATTGATACGCGGAGGAACGTTCATAAATCTGTTGCAAGGCATTGCGGGCGTAACGGCGTTTTTGTGGATCACCATCGTCGCGCGCCTCTTCCAGCGCCGTACGTGCCTGCGGTGTAGCCAGTTGTGCCAGGACGTTACAAACCGCGCTCAATGTGCTGTTGTTGCCCGTTTTTTTCAAGGCGTCTGTCAGCACATCGACCGATTCAGGGCTCCCATCCTGCTGCAAGACCTGTGCTGCGGCTTGCGCCACGGATTGGTTTTCGTTGATCAACGACGAGGTGGCGAGTTCACGAAATTCCGGGGCGTGTAGCGTCAGCAGCGCTTTGAGGACTTCACCTTTTTCGTGCGATTTCATTCCCTCAAAATGTTCGACAAAAAACGCGGCAACGTCCTTATCCCCAATCATCGTCAACGTACGAATCATGGCTTGTTTGTTGGACTGCTTGGAGAAATGCTTAAGCAGCAGCGGAGCGGCCCGTTTGTCTTTCACGCGATTCAACAAATTGAGCGTGACGTTCAAGGTATTGGGATCGATCGTCTCCTCTCCCAGGAGTTGGAGGGCGTATTCGATAGCAATCTGTTCGCTGTCATGATCGGTCCGCGCGGCCAGAATCGTGTAGGCTTTATTCCGAAACGCCATGTCTCCGGCTGAGAGCGCGTCCTTGAGGACCTCCAGCAACTTGGGATGTCCCACTTGTGTTAGCGCTTGCAGTGCCTCTTGGTTTAAACCGTCGCGGGGATCTTTAACAAATTCATAGATCGCTTCGGACCAAATCGGCCGCGGATGCGCTGCCAAGATCCGCACGATATTTTTTTGCGATGCAGGCGGCTCGTTTTTTAAAATCGTCAACAGCGCGTCATGCGCGGCGGAATAGCGTGATCCGGCCAATGACTCAATCGCAGCGCTGGCCAACGGCTCGTTGTTCTTTTTTACATAGAACACCAATTTCTCCACCGCTGCCGAATCACCGAAATGCCCCAGGGCTGTCAGTGCTGCGCGTTGCAGTTGTGGTTCTGGAGCATCGGCGTACTCCAGAATGATCGGCAACTTGTCTTCGCCCAACCGGCCGCCGCCGCTGGCAAGTGCGGCGACTCGAGAGAGCAGATGGCCTTGTTCGATGTTCGTTAAAATCTCGTCGCGGGGTAACGACTGATAGGCCGATGCGAGCGCCGCTTGCACGGCTTCGTCGGCCGTATCATGCACGCGACGCGTAGTCCCACGGCCTGACCGATACCGCGAACTGTGCGAGTTATTGCTCTTAGGCAGGTCGCTGAGATGGAACTCACGCATGGTTGCGGGAATGGGCGGGAATTGTTCGCTGGTTGCGCCGTTGGCGCCCAACGAACTCGCGTTTTGAATGATCCAAGCCATCACCTGCTGGTCGGGTTGCGCCGCCCCTTCGGACCACCGCAGGACAACGCGTATCACCTGCTGGGTTGCAAGCTGATCCAGGTCATCCATCATGCCGCCGATGTTGATGGTATTCAGTTTGCCGTTGATCGTGGCCAATCCCAACGACCCCCGCGGACCGATGCGCTCGATTTCCATTTCCAACGCCTCTTTCTGCGAAGCATTGACATCAATTTCAACCGGCTTGTCGTTGATTTGGACTTTGAGCGTCATGTCGGGAACATGCGTGCCGTCGTCCAGTTTATCAAAGACCACCCAAGTGCTTTGCATCCCACCGGGGGAGAGCTTCAACTTTTTCGAGGGTTTCTTGTTGCGCAACTGCTGGTACTGATTGTCGATCTGAACCGATTGATTCAGCAGCTGTTTGGGAATTTCCTCCAGCTTGATCGATGTGCCGTCCGCTACCAGTTCAATTTGCTCGCGCTGGATCTCGATCGCCTCGGGCGTGAGATTGACGAGATTCAGCTTGGCGACAAAAAACCGCGCGTGCCGACTATTGGCACTGCGGTTGTAGTACCGCCCCAAATAGCAGGACTCCAACATCATCACGACGCGCTGTTGGCTTTTGTCTTCTGGAATTTTTGGACGTTGGTTCTTTTTCAGCGCGTTCAATTCCTGTTCGAGCCTGAGCAAGCGTTCGCGAAGTTCGTTGAGCAGCGGCGCATCGGCCGTCGGCTGGCTCTCTTGTGCCAGCGCGACTGTGGGAACACAGGTCACGCACAGCGAGCAAAGCAATAGTCCGGCGAGCAGGCGGCCGTCGATCATCTTCATGACCCAGGGTCCTTGTAACAGGTCCTAGTGGAAATCGTATGAGCAGCTCTTGGGTGGGAGATGCGACTGTTTTCGTCGCACCCCCTGAGACATTCACTATCGTGACCGTTATTGTGAGGAATGACTACCCCGAAATCCCCCACGCGCTGCGCCGCTTAAGCGTACACGCGTCCCAATTCGATGTTGATCCACGTCTGAATCTTTTCGCCCGGCGGCAAGACCAACCAACCGGTGTCATGCCCCGCTTCTTCGAGATTGACCGCGTCGGTGACACAGGTATACGGTTCCAGACAAACACTGCGTCCGGTAGGCGGAGTGTAGACAACCAGTTCGCGAAAAATCGAATCGGTTTTTTGTGAGATTTGTAGTCCCGCTTTTTCGTCCATGGCCAACGTTTCAATGTGACCGTTTTGCGGCTCAACACCGGTGAGTACGTCGTCCAAGGGGCGATCCCCCAGGCGACGTCCATCGCGCAGGTCGACATGCTCATCCACAGGGACTTTTTTCCCTGTGGGGAGGCAATTGATCAATTCCCACGACTCGGCTGCGGGAGCCTGGACGAGGCAATCGGTGGCTCCGCTGTCGCCGGCCAGTGGCATGCGAAAATAGGCGTGCGTGCCAAATCCCCAGGGAAGCGGATCCTGGCTGGGGTTGGTAATCGTGATTAGGCAACTCAATGTCGACCCGGCGACTTCGTAGCGAAGTTCTAAAATGAAATCGGTCGGCCAATGCGGTAGGCGGTCCGGTGCATCAACGCTCAATTGGAATTCACCGACGACGAAATTGGTGCCCGACGATGTGACCCGCCACGGGCGGTCCAACACGAAACCGTGGATCGCATTTCCATCACCATCGAGTTCGGTGAGTTGAAAATCCTGATCGTTCCACCGATAGCGGCCTTCGCGGATTCGATTGGGAAACGGGAACAGAATGGGAATCCCGTTTCCACTGGCCCGCCCGCCACCGGCGGAAAAACCGGGTTCCGCGTCGAGCACTTCAATCAGTTCGCCGTCGACCGGAGCCTGGAAGGAAAAACAATTGAAGCCAAACTCAGCCAGAATTTTCGCTTCTGCGCCGGAGTTTGGATCACGAATAACGATGGGTTCCATGGGCAACTTTCGTCAGTTGATAGCAGTTGTCTTGATACGGTAGCGGGGTGTGGCGGCGTTCCTAACAGAGCACAAATCTCTGAGTCGCCCCCATTCCACCACACGTAAGTGGCACCGGCATTCTTGCAGGGTCCATTGTTAAAAATTGTAAGTTGTGTTCGGTTACGTGAGCACGAATCCTCGGGGGGCTTCCTAGGGGAACAGCCGTCGGCCGGATGCTCAACAGACGGCGATACCGCTAATTCAATTCGGGGTTTCCGTTGCTGGCGGGAACAACGCCCGATTGACGTCCGGCGATCTCAACCAATTGTTCCCAGAGATCATAAGGATTGTCGTGCAACACATGCTCGGCAGTGGCTGGTACGGTTAACCAATCGCCGCGCGCCAATTCCCCCTGTAGTTGAAAGGGCGCCCAACCCGCGCACCCGCGAAAAATCCGAAACTTGATGTCTGTATCGCCATCGGCAATCCGCTGCACCACATCCTGAAATGCGTTGGCCGTACTGCCCACATACAATCCGGGAAGCAACGGTCGCTCGTCGTAATCCACGTCTCCCACATTGTGTAAAATAAACAGCGCCGATGGCTCGACCGGCCCGCCGGTGTAGACTAAGTCCTTAATGCCCGACAGATCAAAATGGTCCGTTAAGGCGTCCTGCACGGAGGTTTTCGACGGTTGATTCAAGATCAGCCCCATCGACCCGTTTTCGCCATCCTCGACCATCAACACGACCGTTTTGAAAAAATTCGGGTCCCGCAATCCCTTCACAGCCATCAGAAAATGCGCGCGTAGCGATTTGGGCATGATGCTCCTGACTGAGTGAAGACGAGGAAACCTAGGATGGGACTACCCAATTATAACCACGAATTCCCGCAAAATGTAAGCGCCGGGCAACCAAAGTTTTGCCCGTCCAGTCATTATCGCCGACCGGTCACCGCAACAATGTTCGACGAGTCACTGGAGGGTGCTGGGCATAGGTACAGTAATGTGCGGCTAGCCCGGTTCTTCGGCCGGTTTCCAGTCGCCCCAATGCTCTAAATAGTGCGCATAAGCCGGGCTGTCGGCCGATCGTTCGCCAAGCCATTGCTTGGTCGCCGCCACGATCTCCTGTTCACGGTCCAATTTGAGTGCCCCGGTCATCACCTGGCTGCGCAAAAAGACGAAAAAAGTGTCCAATACGTCGCAACGGCAGTAATCGTTAATTTCGTCGGCACGGCCTGCTTCGTACATGTCCTGAACCTGCGACCCGTCGATGCCGGTTTTTCCCGGTTTTCCGATCAAGTTGGCCAACAAATTCAGCCCGCCGGTCATCCGCCCCGCACCGAAGTTCGTGAAAAAGTCCATCAAATCGAAGTGGGACTCGAGATTGTAGCGATTTCGTGACTGTTCGAAGGAACGTTCATGGATGTTGTACCAGGTTGGAAGACTGATCCCGTAGCGATAGGCGGCCAATTCCATCACCGGCATGTCATAGCCCCGACCATTGAACGTGACAAATGTGGGACGTCCGTAATGTGACCAGCCGTCCCAGAACAATTTGGTGATCACATGCGGTCGATAGGCGGGAGCGTCCAGTACAACCAAATCGATCAGTTCAAAATCGCCGCTGATTTTTCCGACAGCCACCGAGATGGGTAACATGAACGTCGGCGGAATAAAATCCTTACCGTCGCCCCGCTGTTCAATCAATTCATCACGATACGCCCGCACCGCTTCGGCCGGTGTGTAGTCTTTACCCGGATACCGGACCTTCGCTATCAAGTCGCCATCGGCGATTGCTTCGACGTCGAAGACCAAATACTGAACCGGCTGCCCCATTTGCGCCGCTCGTAAATTAGCCATATTGGTTTTTCTCCTCGCGAGGAATAATACCCAGTTGCCGCACGAATGGCACGGGTGAATGATAGAATCGGTCGCCACTTGGCCTCACTTCCAACTGTCTTTGCATTCGGCCGCCCGGTTCGGCTAGGATGAGAGAAGGCTGGTGCAACGCGCCAGCGACGTTTCTCAATGCCGCAAGTACCGAATCACCATGACCGACGCTGCCACCACGAATTCGCCGACTCCCCCGGAGTTGCATGGGGGAGAAGAACAAGCCCTTGAGCAACTGGCTGGCGCCTATGGGCGGATGCGGACCGAGATTGGGAAGGTGATCATCGGCCAGGAACAGACGGTCGAGGAAATCTTGATTGCCATGTTCTGCCAAGGGCATTGCTTGCTGGTGGGCGTGCCTGGATTGGCCAAGACCTTGTTGGTCAGCACGATCGCCGAGATTTTAGAACTGACTTACCACCGCATTCAGTTCACGCCCGACTTAATGCCTTCGGATATCACCGGCACCGACATTCTGCAAGAAGATCCGCAAACAGGCCGCAATTCGTTTCAATTTTTAGAAGGTCCGATTTTTGCCAACATGCTGTTGGCCGACGAGATCAACCGGACGCCGCCCAAGACACAAGCCGCGCTGTTGGAAGCAATGCAGGAACGGCACGTGACGGCCGGTTCGCACACCTACCCACTTCCGCATCCATTTTTTGTGTTGGCCACGCAAAATCCGATCGAGCAGGAAGGGACCTATCCACTGCCCGAAGCGCAACTCGATCGGTTCATGTTCAACATCGTCGTCAACTACCCATCGGCCGACGAGGAATTGTTGATCCTCAAACAAACCACTGGCGCCGAGACGCCAAAGCTGGCTCAAGCGCTCAGCGGCGAACAGATTTTGGAACTGCAGTCACTCGTCCGCCAAGTGCCGGTGGCGGAGCATGTGTTTGTCTATGCTCGCAATTTGGTGCGGGCGACGCGGCCTGACGAAACCGAAGCACCGGCGTTCATCAAGGAATACGCCTCGTGGGGCGCCGGTCCTCGTGCGGGGCAATATTTGATTTTGGGAGGTAAGGCCCGCGCGTTGTTAGCGGGCCGATTTCACGTCACCACCGAAGACATCCGCGCCATCGCCCATCCCGTCCTACGGCACCGCCTGCTGACAAATTTCCACGCCGACACCGAAGGGATCACCGTCGACGACATCATCGACATGCTAGTCAAAGAGATCCGCCCCCCGCAGGAAACGCGTGCCGAACAATTGTTGCGTTAGACGGTGGCAGCGGTGGAAAGTGATCGTGGCTAAAGCCGGTCGTCCGCATGGGGCTACATGCACTCAGATAAAATCAATTGTTCCTGTGCGGCCCACTTCTGGAGAATCTCCTGAGCTGCGGAATTTGGGCGCGCATTTCGCTTCCCTTGGGCCTGCCAGATTGTTTTGGATTCCGGCTCGACTTCAATCGTCATGACCCGCCGCCGTACATCGCCGCGGAGGACACGCATTGACCAGATTGAGGTTTTTCGCGTGGCGCATGCTTCAATGTAATCTGCCACGCAATGATGCATGTTGTCTCCCTCAACCCGTAACTCCCGATCGGTGAGCAATTCGCGGATCGTCCATACGGCGTCGTTACCCCGAAAATCAAAGGTACCAATAGGCGTTGGTTCCCACGATTTCGTCTCGATTGGTGGTGGTAAATTAGGTCGTACCTCATCCCGCCAGTTGGCCATATGTCGCCTCAGTGACATCAAGGACCGGCCACGTACAGAAAAATTGGGTTGCAACGGCGCTTCGCCCCCGCCGGGACCCCAAGTGTACTCGCCCGGTACGAAACGTTGGCAACGAATGAACCAGATGATGGTCGTGATTTCGTCGTTGCTGATCGGCATGTTCCGGATTAAAAAACGCAGTACCGATTCCCAAAATGGCTCGTCTTCAAGTAGCACACCAAGGATCGTACGTCTCACAATTTGGCAACCCAATCGGTCGTCACCACCGAGTGCCCGGACTTGCGACCAACGCAATGCTTGAAATGGTGACATGCCATCCGGCGCTTCCACAAACCACCGCGCAACCGGTTTGGTCAACGGGAAATCAAACGGCAATGGAAAGCTACGAATGCCGGCGCCGCGTGCGAGATGCAGATACAGCTCCCGGGGCCACCGCTCCTCGCCCTCGGCCCACCACACGTTGGTCATAAATGACGGGACCAAATATCGATCAAACAAGTGGTGCACCAACGAAGACAACTGTTTGTGCGCATTTCCACTGGGCGGACGCCAATGTTCGGGCGACTGTTCCCATTGATCGGGATGCCAAACGTAACTATGCAACGCGATACGCGCGCAGACGGTGACAACGCGCGCAGCTTGCTCCCGGGTCGAAAAACCCCATACAGAAGTTGGACGCAACAGATCGGTCGAACGGCGTACGGCGTCAATGATCTGCCAATAGTTTCGCGCATGACGAGGGCTGCAGTCGGCCGATTCGCGGATCAGGCGATCCAGCCAAACCTTCGAACTCCGACGGCCGTGATGAATGCACATAATGCGGGCCTGGGTTGAAAAATGGAGGGGCAACGTGGCTGCGCGGACCATCCGCGCGGCAATCGTCGGCAACCATTTTCAACCGTTGCCGGCGCTTCACGTACTGTGTGAGCGTGTCATGACCTTCGTCCTCTTTCTGTCCAGGATCGCGCAAAAGATACGGGCCGCTTCAGCAGCCTGCATTGGCAAAGACATCGCTGAGTGGGACACCGTTTTTACGGTTGGGTTCGCCGATTTGGCGACATGCAATTCTGCGCTACCGCTGCGAATGGGTTGGCAGTACGATAAAGGCCTATTCGACTGCAACCGAGAAAGGTCTACATAGCATGAGAAGACTCTCAACACTTGCCGTAACGTGCCTATTCTTGGCCATTCCGTTTTTCACCCGCGCTATGCCCGTGCAAGCGGCTGACAATTCCGCACCGCTGCCATTTACCGCCGGCACCGCAAAAGCTGTGATTACCCCTGATGAACCGTTGACGTTGGTGATGGGGGGCAAGCCAAGCGGGAAGGATCACGACATCTATGCGCGGGTCTTGGTGTTGAACGATGGGCGGCAGCGGTTGGTGATTGTGACGTATGACCTCAATTGCTTGGACGTGGCGACACCCATTTTGCGTAAACGCTGTCGCGATGAGTTGGGGATTGATGCGGCGCATTTGATTTTGTTGGCGACCCACAATCATGCAGCGCCGATTCAAATCGTGCCGGAGAACTTTGCGTACGGGCGGAAGTTGGCGGATCAAATTTTTGGATTGATTGAAGCTGCGATTGCCGGTGAACAGGGTCCGGCGCAAGTCTCCGTCGGATCGGGACCGGGACACTTTGTGCAGAGCGTCGGCCACGCGCCGACCGATTATGAGATTCAACTTCTCAAAGTCACCGTCAACGACAAACCGGTCGCGCTGTTGTTCAATCATCCGACGCATCCGCTGCAGTCATCACAGACACGGATCGACGTGGGGCATCCCGGCTATGCCATCGACGATGTCGAACGGGCGTTCCCCGGCGCGCTGGCAATGTATGCCGATGCCTGTGGCGGAAATCAGTTTCCCGATCGGGGCGTGATCATGTTCGGGACGAAAGAACAGGTCCGCGCATTGGGAGGAGAGTTGGCGACAGCGGTACTCAAGATCGCGCGAGGTAAGATGCGAGACGTGACTGGCGAAATCCAGGCCAAACTGGAAGTCATCTCGCTGCCGTTGGCCGATCCCATCCCCTTAGACGAAGCGCGAAAACTGGCCGAGGGGGTGCCCATGAATATCGGCTACGTGCCCTACCCGCATCCTGATCGGGGGACAAATTGGATTCGCGCGTTGATGAATCATTATGACGAAAACATCCCCTTCCCCAAACGGACCACCGACCGAGTTTGCACTGACGATGCGTTTTTGATCCGCGAATACGAAACACCGCGCGAATTTCCCTGCAAGTACGAAGAAGTGATTGTCGCTCGCATCGGACCAATGGCATTTGTGGCGATGCAGGGGGAGGTCTGCGCGCCGATCGGCATGCGGATCAAAGACCAATTGCGCCGCGTTGGATTACCAATGATGGTCTTCGCCTATATGGGGGAACACAATCTCTACATCCCCACTCGCGAATTGGTACGGATCGATGCGTATCAAGCGAAAGTCATCCGCACCCAATACGCCTCACCGGTCGGTTGGGCGCCGGAGGTCGAGGATGAAATGGTCCGGGGCGTACTGAAACTCGTCCGCTCGATGTTCGAGGATGTCCCAGCAACGAAGACATTGGGCCTGGACGAGGTCCGGTGACGGCCAACTGCCGAATCAATATTGACTGGTGAGTCCATCGCTGTTAAAGACGCGCTCGCTTCTCTCTCGATCCCCTGACAGTCCATCCATTTCATCTCGCAACATCGAGGTGCTGTTATGCCGCGCGCTCGTCTTGAAACTCTATTGCGGCGCGGATTCTTAGGACTCCTCACAGCGATGCTGTTTTTCCCGGTCACCGGATGCGCGTCGTTGCTTTCTGAGATCATGGTCAGCGCCCCGAATCGGTTCAATCCGTTTGGCTCGAAAAACATGCTTTCGCCTCCCGAACGGAAACTGTTAGGAGTTGATCAACAGTTTCGCGTCGAGGTCGGGCCGCCGGATGCCAAGCTTGCCGTTTCAGTGATTGAGCCAGAGAACTTTGCCGAACCGCGCGGGACGATTCTTGTGCTGCATGGTATTTGGAACCGCAGCATTTGGATGCTGGGCACGGCGCAGATGTTCGCCGACGAAGGTTACCGCGCGGTGCTCGTTGATTTGCGTGGGCACGGGGCGTCGACCGGAAAATGGTTGACGTACGGACCGCGTGAATCGCGCGACATCTCGCAAGTGATCGATGCTCTAGAAGATCGCGAATTAGTTGTTGGCCGGTTGGGCGTGTACGGAATTTCTTATGGGGCGACGACGTCGATCCATGTGGCCGGCGGCGACCCGCGGATTTCTGCCGTGGTGGCCGTTGCGCCGTTTAGCAAAATGCGAGACGAGGTGCCCGACTATTCACGGACCGTCCTGCCGGGCATCGAGGACTGGGTCTCGGACGATACGTTCGAAGAAGCCGTCGATGCCGCCGGCGAACAGGGGGGATTCGACCCCGATCTATCCGACGCCCTTGCGGCGATCCGCAAGACCGAGGCCCCAGTGCTGATCATGCATGGGCAGGACGATTGGTTGGTTCCGCCGTATCACTCGATGCGGCTTTATGAAGCGGGGCGGGATCACGCCGAATTGGTGCTGATGCCCCGCTTGGGACACATCTCCATCTGGTTTGATGCCGAGGGCGAAGTGGCCGCCAAGGCGAAGAATTGGTTCGAGCGGCATCTGGCAAGTGGGGCAAAGTCCGCAGCGCCGTAAGCGGCGCTTGTGCGATCCGATTCGATCAAAGTCATCGGTCGTCACGGCTGTGACGGCTGGTTGCGTTGCAACGCAAAATTGGCCGCATAGTCGGCACGTTTCGATTTGGCAACGTTGAATTCCCGCAACTTGTACGAGATGCCCTCGCAAAATTTGACTCCGAGGCATGTGGGGTCTAGTTTTTGGTGCCCTTCACTCGAGTAACGTTCATGAGCGCAAATAGGGCTTGAACCGCTACTCGGGAGGGATCGCGCCTCCCACGTCGTGATTGTATTTTCAACTTGGCCTTCCCCCCGAGCCCTGAAGTAGGGCGCCTGGATTGAGATTTCAGACAGCATGACCGACAGCTCCGACAAATTGACTCCTGCCCAGTTCCTCTCGCAACTGAAACGGGACACCTCGTCCGCAGACGATTCCGTCGCAGCGGAGGATGAGGGCACTCCGAATTTTGACGACCTCGATTTTTCCGACCTGGAGCAAACCAACGCGACAGAGCAGGACGAATCCGACAACGACGAGGGACAAGATTCAGCGGAACACAACGAGGGCGAGGAATCGCCCCGCGACCACCAACAACTCAACGAACTGTTCGAGCGGGTGCATACCCTGTTGGGTTCGGAACATCATCAGGAAGGCGACATCTGGTCGCCACCCGAACCGGAAACCATCGAGGATACGGGACTGGGTTTCGAAGAGATCGAACGACTGGTCCTAAAATACCTGATGGCCCGCGGCGCCGCCGCCGGACGCGCGGTTGCCACGCACATCTGCGTTCCGTTTCAGATCATCGATCCGCTCTTGAAAAGCCTCAAGGCCGACAAGCTTGTGATTTTCAAGAACTCGGCCACGATGGGGGACTACGAATATACGCTCACCGACCTCGGACGCGAACGTGCTCGACGGTATAGCGAAGAATGCACTTATTTCGGCTCCGCGATGGTGCCGTTGCAGGACTACCTGATTGCGATGGAAGTCCAAAGCATCGCCAAGCAGGAGGCGACTGAAGAAAACCTCAAAGAAGCATTTTCGGATCTGATCATCGAACAAGCGATGCTCGACCAACTCGGCCCGGCGATCAACTCGGGACGCGGGATGTTTCTGTTTGGATATCCTGGTAACGGAAAGACTAGTATCGCCGAACGTGTCACCGGCTGTTTTGGCTCCACGATTTGGATTCCCCGGACGCTGGGAATCGATGGCGACATCATTCGATTGTACGACCCGGCCATCCACGAAAAAGTCGACGACGATAACAAGTCGGAGGGAATTCTCTCCATGAGTTCCTACGATCGCCGCTGGGTGCAAATCGTGCGTCCCACGGTCGTCGTCGGTGGTGAATTGACGATGGAAGAATTGGAAGTTCGGCAGAATCCCGCCAACAAATTGTGCGAAGCCCCGCTTCAATTAAAAAGTAACTGCGGCACGCTGGTCATCGATGACTTCGGTCGGCAACGGATGTCGACCGATGAGTTACTCAACCGCTGGATCGTTCCGTTGGAAAAACGCTACGACTTTTTGAATCTCCCCTCAGGCAAAAAGATCCAAGTCCCCTTTGATCAATTGATTATTTTCTCCACAAACTTGGAGCCAAAGGACCTAGTGGACGAAGCGTTTCTGCGGCGGATTCCCTACAAAATCGAAGCCACAAACCCCAGCCCGGACATGTTCCATCAACTGTTTGAATTGATGGCGCCGATGCAGGGCTTCCAATACGACAAAGGGGTCGTGGATTACTTGATTCAAACGCATTACGTCGAAACCGAACGCGAAATGCGGGCTTGCCATCCTCGCGACTTGTTGCTGCAGATCCGCAACTTTTGTACTTATAAAGGGTTGCCGAAGAAAATGACCGCCGAAGCGATCGACATTGCGTGTTCTAACTATTTCACCGTGATGTAGGCGGCGATCCGCCTTGCAGCCCGCGCTGCCGAGTCGCCCGATTGATTCTCCGCCGCCAATAGCGGATAGTAACAACCCGTCCGGCCGAGGAACGGCGATCCTAAGGTTGTTCCTCTCCGGTGCAAGACATCGCACGACGGTCGGCATCCGTATTGGGGGACGAACTGTCGCACAACGATGTGCAGCATCGACGATCTTCCGTCCCGGCTCACTGGAGGGCCATTTTGTTCGAAGCCCGTCCCATCCGATTCCTGCGTAATCTGGGGCGCAGCCGTGAAATCGCAACCGTGCTCTTAAACCACGGTTTTGCCGATGTCGTGGAACGACTACGGTTGATGCGGTACTTCCAATGGTGGCGGCGGGTTGTCTTTCGTCGCCGGCAACCGGTCGAACCCCCTGCCACACGCGCGCAGCGCCTTCGCCGTGCGCTTGAGGAGTTGGGACCGACATTCATCAAGTTCGGACAAGTCGGCAGTACCCGGCCCGACTTGCTCCCGGCTGATGTGATTGCTGAATTAACGAAACTTCAGGAACGCGTCCCCACGTTTTCACCGGAAAGGGCCATTAAGCAGTTCGCCGACGATATCGGCTGCCCGGTCGACGTGGCCTTCGATGATTTTCAACGGACGCCGCTCGCATCTGGGTCTCTCGGACAAGTCCATCTCGCCAAATTGAAAAACGGCAAACCGGTCGCGGTCAAGATTCGCCGACCGGGAGTAGTCGACGAAATCGAACGTGACCTGTCCTTGTTGCTGGAATTGGCGGCGCTAGCGGAAAAATACCTGCCGGAATTCGAAGTGTTCGACCCGACCGGTTTGGTGAACCAATTTGCCCGCACCATTCGCCGTGAAGTCAATTTCATGCGCGAGGCGCGGACGTTGGATGAATTTCGCCGTTTGTTTCGCAACGATGCTACGTTGTTCGTGCCGAGCGTGCATTGGGACTACACCACCGAGAGCGTACTCACAATGGACTTCGTCGATGGCCTGCCGGTCAGCGCGCATGAGAAAATGCTGGCGCGGGGAATCTCACCCATCGACATCGCAGCCAACGGCGCGCGGATCTTCATGAAACAGGTCTTTGAACTGGGCCTGTTTCACGGCGATCCGCATCCGGGAAACATTCGTGTCATGCCCGACGGCGTGATTTGCTTGTTGGATTACGGCATGACCGGGCGGCTGGACGACGACAAACGGGAACAACTGTTGGATCTGATGGTGGCCGTTGCCCGGCAAGATGTCGGAGGAGTGGTCAAAATGGTTCTCAATATCGGCGTGCCCTTCCGCGAGATCGACCATCAACTACTGCAAAGCGATGTTCGCGATTTTGTTGAGACCTATTACGGGGTCGATTTGGAACGCATCAATATTGGCAACATGCTCACCGATTTTGTCAACGTGCTGGCGATTCACGGAATTCGCTTTCCGGCGGACATGATGTTATTGATTCGCGCGCTGGTCACCTTAGAAGGAGTCGGCCGCGATTTGGATTCCCACTTCAACATGGCCGAACATCTGGCCCCGTATGTGCAACGACTTGTCCGCGAACGGTATAACCCGCGGAACATGATTGCCCGCTTTTTCGATGAAACACAAGCGATGGGCAGCGTGCTGTATGACTTGCCCGTTAATCTCGGCCGGACGCTAGAAAAAATCAGCCATGATGATCTGCGTGTTAAAATCGAATTCCAAGACATTGACCAGCTGACCACCGAGGTCGATCGCAGCAGCAACCGCGTTGTCATTGGCATGGTGCTAGCTGCGTTGATCGTGGCCTCATCGCTCATCATCCGCACCGGGTCGGACCACTTTTGGATCAGCGTGCCGGTCTACTTGCTCTCCAGCTTCTTGGGGCTGTGGCTCATCTACGGCATCTTCCGCAGCGGCTCGCTTTAGTTGGATGGGTCAATCAAACGGCGTGCCCCCCCGCCCGGCAGAGCCGGGGGGTATTCTGCACCACCCCCGCTTCTCTCCGGCTCGACCGGTGGTATCGCTTAGTCGGGTCACGCTAGGCCTGCGGGCTTGTATTGATGAAATGGTCTCGTGAAAAGCTTTTCTGAATCTCTCGCTAGTTCCCATGAGGTAGTTTTGAGAGACAGGGGCACGGTTGCCGATTAGGTAACTCTAGCTGCTTGTGTCATCCTCGATACGGGTTGCAAAACACTCCGAGGCGCGCTTTGCCGCGTCGGGACTTGAGTGGCAACAACTTTTGCCGACCGGTAATGCAACCCGTTTCCTCTTTTCATAATTCGCATTAGGGCCGAGAACTGATGACATTACGTTCCACACCCTCGCGACGGATCGCCAACGTCTATGGGGCACCGGAAAAGCCTCTTGTTGCTCATGCCAAGCTTGCCGTCTCCAGCGACTTGAGCGAATTGGCCCGCGTGCGGGACTTCGTACGGCACGTTTGCCGGGAGTTGGATGGTCACGCCTTGGATGAGCCCAGCACCACAGCGGTGCAATTGGCGGCAACCGAAGCGGCCAGCAACATCATGCGACATGCTTATCGCGGCGAAACCGGACGCAGGATCGATGTCAGCGGAGAGGTCCTGGACGACCGGGTTCGCATCGCGTTCGCGCACGATGGGGACGTCTTCGAGCCGGACGAGATCGCTGAGGTTGCCGAACCAGACGTCGACGCCACCACGCGGGGCGGCCTGGGGATGTACATCATGCAGGAGTTTCTCGACGAGGTTGTGCATGCCGAAGACGCTGCGCAACGTTCGTCTACCACGTTAATCAAAAATCGACAGCGCTGAAACGCAACGGAGCCTGAATCGGATGGAAACTATGCGGGATAAGAGAATCGACGTGGCCGTCTTGACTGTCAATCAAGATTACATGGATGCCAGCAACGCGGCTGCGGTGAAGCAGGACATTCTTCGGCAACTCGATGGACGGACGCAGGCGATTTTGGATCTGAGCCGTGTTGCATTTGTCGACAGTGCGGGATTGAGCGGACTACTCGCCTGCCTGCAACAAGTCGCTCAAACCGGTGGGGATTTGAAGTTGTGCGGCATCACCGACGAAGTTCGTGTGTTGTTCGACCTGATCAAGATGCAACGGCTGTTCGAGATTTTCGACAGCACCGAACAAGCCGTGCTGGCCTGCGAAGGGTAAAACCCACGGCGGCCCCCCGGCACAATCCGGGGGTGCGGGAAGAACGTGGACAGTTATTCCCGCGACAACCAATCACGCACCCGAGCAAAGGGCACGTCCCACAGCCCCGTGTAATTGGTGTTCGCTTCCTTAACGGTTTGGAATTCGATCTGCGGATATTCCTCCGACAGCGCGCCGACCTCTTCCGGTTGATTGCTAAAGACCGGTGAGCGCGTGATCGACTCAGTTCCCACCAGCAGCAAGACCGGACGGCCGACTTGCGGCAGATGCTTGACGATGTCGTAGGTATCCTCCGGCCCGTATTTCTCCAGAAAATTACGTGCCGTGATCAGCATGGGCAGCGGAAGCGTGATCGACATCAACCGGTCGGGCATGCCGTCATCAACAAATGCACGGGCAGCTTCATAATCATTGCGGAATTTTTCCGCTTGCGGATGCGCCATATACGCCGCATGCTGAAACCGCGGCGCGGAGAGCGTGACCACATGACTCACTGCCGGATGAGTCGCTTGGGCCATCGTATAAATCGCCTTCACGCCCCCCATGCTGTGCCCCACCAGCGCAATCCGCCGGTAACCTCGCCGGAGCAGTTCGTTAATCCCCGCATGCAGATCACTGCGGCAATCCGCAATCGATTCATAGGCAGCACCACCGCGCAGCGCCCCAAAGGGGCCGGGATTGGAACAAATCGCATCATGCCCTCGCGTATTCATCCGCAAAGCCGGCACCCCGGCTTGAATCGCTTGCTCCGCGAATGATTCCAGCACACCCGGCGCATAAAAATTGCTCCCGGTTCCGTGCAAGAGCAGAAACGCATCAACAGGAAGTGAAGACTCGACTCCAGCTTCGGGCAGCGCCAGGGCGCCGTCGAGGTAGATTTCGTCGTTTGTGGTTACGCGGACAAGTTCCAACGGCATTGCAGCGGGGCTTTCTCTCGATCTGTCCTTGGTGGGGGGGGTGATGACGAACATCATAGACAGTTCACCATCAGCGGACTACCGCCGCAAAATCGGCAACGACCGTGGCACCCAAGCATGCCAGGAGTCGCACCACTCGGCGTTTTGCTTTGAGTAACACAACCTACGAGATTACTTGCGATCCTTGGGCCAATCCAAATGCCGGTGCAGGAACTCGAACGTCCCTACGCCGTTTATCGAATGCGGGCCTTTGAAGTATTCGATTTCGGTCTTCTCCGGAATATCCAACTCCGCATAGTGCCGGCGGACCTTGGCGTATTCCCAGGCGACCCATTCGTCCGGGGCGACGCCGTCGTAATGGCCTCGTTCAACCATAAACGGACGCGGCGCCATCAGACTGGACAGTTCGGCATAGTTGGCGACGTGCCCCATGTTCCATTCAAACATCTCGTACTCGCCGGTGAACATGTAGCTGTAGCGGTCCGAGACACTGGTATTTTTCAAAATCCATTCGTCGTAGTCCGCTGAACAGATCGACAATGCATATCCCGGCAGCAGCGGCGGCACGCGGACGGCTGTTTTTCCGCCGTACGAAAGTCCATAAAACCCAATCCGCTGCGGGTCGACGTTCGGCAATCCGGCCAGAAATTCCAGTGTCCGTTCGTGTTGCCGTAGGATGTAACTAAACAGCGAGCGCTTCACCGGATTCGACTTGCGCTGCAATACGCGAAACCGGTCCTTACCGCGATAGGGATTCTGCGGCGAGTACGTGATGAAACCGCGGTTGGCCAGTTCATGGGCATAGGCGCTGTAATATTTAAATCCGCGGCCCTCCTGGGTGATCGTGTCCATCGGCACCCCTTCGAGGCCATGTTGGCAAACCACAACGGGCCGTTTGTCTCCCTCCTTGAGATTTTTAGGCAGCAGCAAAATCCCGGCAGCGATCACATCGGGATAGACATCCAGCACGACTTCGTAACCGGTGTATCCCGGGGTATCGAAAATCTGTCGCGTCCGTGGATGAAGCGGCATGTCGGGCGGCGGGATTTTTCCGATCAACTCGTCCCAGACATACTGCCGGTAAAATTCGGCGGTCTTTTCCCAACTCTCGATCGAACTGCGATCGGCCTGGGACCAAAACTTGTCACGTACGCTGGAACTGCGGCGCGATAATTCCTGTGTGAACTCCACGAGCTGCGCGACTTGTTGCTGCTGGCGGGTTTGCGGATCAAACAATCGCCGTCGATCCGCCGTTGCCGGCGCGGCGGGTGGGTTGAGTTTTTCAATCGACAAGCCATTCAGAAACGGGGCAAGTGCCGCGGGGGTCCCCGAGGGTCCATCCCCTTCACGGCTGCTGGTGAAGAAAAACTTGTCGGTCGCGTTCAGCTTGTCGTATTGCACAGCGGCGCGGTCGACCTCTTTACGGACATGCGCGAGCGTACAGATTTCAATCGCTCCCGGCGCCGCTCCCCCGCTGCGGCCTGCCGTCGGTTCTGGCGGCCCGGCCACTTCAGGGACGGCCGCTGCTTCGATCGTCAGTGAACGCGGCGCGATCAACCCGGCCAACTCCGCATCGCCGAATTCACTCAATTGGCTCCAGACGTTGCGGTAGATCGGTTCCTGCCACACCTCTTCGCGGGCTTCGAAATATCCGCTCACCAACACCGCATCGATCCGCGTATCGGCGGCGCCGCTATGCAGCGCCAGCAAACCCCCTTCGCCGACCCCCAACACCCCGATCGGCAAATCGACGTTTTCCATTTCATTCATCCGCTCAAATTGATCGACGGCCGCCATGACTTTTTGAACTTCATATCCGATCACATGCCGTCCCATTTCGAACGCCTGTCGATAAATCCATTCGCGGTGCGTTTGATTCGTCATGCGGATGTTGGGATTACCGGAAAACGTATCCGCGCGGCTGATCAGCGTGGGAATCAACACCTGGCAACCGCTGGCGACCAATTGCAGCGGCGAACGTGCGGGAACGTCGACCCCTTTGGCTAGACCGATGAACATTTCCGGCGTCCAATCAGCATCGGGCAGCGCGATCACGCGGGCCAGCGGTTTCGATTTCGGTTGCAGGAGCAGGCCTTCGCCATAAACTCCCCGCAGAGCCGGCCAGCGGACGGCGAGAATTTGATACGTATCGGTTTCGGCAACAACCGCCGCATCGGTCGTACTGGCGATCAACTCAATCCCAAGCGGCCGCGGCCGCTCATCGACAGCACCGATGATCGTGCGAAACCCAGCCCGGTTTTTAGCGACACTTTTAAGATACGCCGCTTCACTACTGTAATCACGATTCCAATGGGCCGCTCTCCCTGCGACAGAATCAGCCAGTGCACGCAAAGCAAATCGATCAATCCCATCGACCATTACTTCGTCCAACGGCTCGGCAATCGTCAACGGTTCCGTCCCAGGCAATACCTGAGCAGCAGCCGTCGTCGTGATTCCAACGACAAGTAGCCAAGAACAAACAACGGCAAACAAGCGAAGCGCCATGATCAAATACCTCGGTAGGAACCCGTTAGAACACTGTATCGTGGCGGTAGTTCCGGGTGGAGATTGTAGGAAGGAGATCCATGCCCGCGACTTTTGTAACCGTTTGTAACAGAACTCCGCGACGGCACTCCCACTGTAACTGACCCTGCGGCACTTTCAAAACCATTGGGCTGCGACCAGGTCAAAACACCGAGGAATTGCCCCCACCTGGGCGGAAGCGTATGATACGTGAGCGCTTGTCCTCTCACGTTCCAGGAACTGGTGTCCCGAAACCCGTCTCATCTATGCCAGACTCACCGCAGCCCAATGACCCGTCAGAACGACCTGAGCCTGATGTTGGGCCGACGCGCGCCTTGCCGAATCTCAGCAACACAGGAGTCTTTGCGCAAAACGGCGGAGCGGGTGGCCAATTCCAGGATCTGACCGAGCAGACGCTGGGGGAGTTTCGCGTCCTAAGGCGAATTGGCCGCGGCGGCATGGCGGAGGTCTACCTTGCCCAACAGACCTCGCTGAATCGGAACGTCGCCTTAAAAGTCCTGCGCCCCGATTTGGTCTCCGATGAAACGCACGTCAAGCGATTTCGCACCGAAGCCTTGGCCGTAGCAGGCTTGAATCATCCGAATATCATTCAAGTCTTCTCCGTGGGCACGGAAAACGGTTTCGAGTATATCGCGCAGGAATACGTCCAAGGCTACAATCTGCGGCAATATCTGGTCCGCAAGGGGCCGCCCGATCTCCCGATGGCGCTGCACATCATGAAACAGGTCGCGTCGGCGCTTTCGGCGTCAGCCCAAGCGGGAATCGTGCATCGCGACATCAAACCCGAAAATATTATGGTGACCCCCAAAGGACGGGTCAAAGTCGCCGACTTCGGACTGGCACAATTGACGCTGCAAGGCGAACGGGTGAACCTGACGCAAGTCGGCATCACCATGGGAACGCCGCTGTACATGAGTCCCGAACAGGTCAACGGCAGCAACGTCGGCCACCAAAGTGATCTCTATTCCTTTGGCGTGACCGCCTATCACATGTTGGCCGGTTCGCCGCCGTTTCGCGGAGAAACCGCCGTGAGCGTGGCGGTGCAACACATCAAAGGCGAGGCCACACCACTGGAGCAATCGCGGCCGGACTTGCCCATACTGCTGTGTCGTATCGTTCATAAATTGATGGCCAAGGAACTGACAGACCGGTATCGCACGGCTAATGCGGTGCTGAAAGATCTCAAACGCGTGGTGGAGGAACAGGACAACGAACATCCACTGCGGGGCGAGGCGGCGATGCCCACCGTTGAAGTCGGTCCGCAACCCTCTTCGACGCTCTCCACAATCTCGCTACCGGTCCAATCGCTCGTCCGACTCCCCGACCGTCCGCTGCATAACCAACTGAAACCACTGCTCTACGCAGCAGCGGCGCTGTTTCTGCTCGGTTTCGGCGCAGGCTGGTTGGCCCTGCCAGCCGACCCGCTGAAGACCTACGAAGTCATCCCGGATCCTGACGTACCTCTCCAAAACACCGTCCAGGAACAGGTTTTCTATGCCCTCAAATTGGGTAAGTCGGAAACTGCCTGGAAAGCGGTGATCGAAAACTTTGAGGACGAACTGTACTATCACGATGTCGCCAATCGACGTTTGGCGCTGCTCTATCTTGATGAAGCAAAGTACTCCGAAGCGGAGGCGATCTTTCAGGACTTCATCGAAGCCCCGGCATCTGAACCGGAAAAACAAGCGTTCGGCTATGCCGGCAAGGTGCTGTTGCTCAACGAACAAGGCAAATTTGAGGAATCGCTACAAGAATTCCTCAAGCACCTGGCTCCGTCCGATTCAAAGTCGATGGTCGATGATCTGGACGACGGCGAGATGCGAAAGAGGCTTCGGGCAGCGGTCAATCTCAACTTGTCCAAGTTGAACAAACCTCCTGAGGACAAGTTGAAACCATTTTTGAACGACGCGCCCGAAGGGCCGGATGAGGGAGCACCCGCCCCGTAAGGCAGTTCGGGTAACCTGGGCAGCGACTGCCGATTAATCCGCCTGCAGGGTGTCGTCCTAAAAAAAGGAATGCACTGGCGCACTTTCGACCAAGGTCTAACGATTGTCTGGACGATGATGGTTGTGCGGCCGATGACTGATCGAGCCGCTGCGATGACAACCTGAGAATGCGCACCCGATTTTGACCCGCTGCGGTGCCCGGCCGAAACATCGACCTGGATGCAAACACCAGCCGGAACGCATTCCACGCCCCCGTCGACCGTCGTAGACGATTAAAGGAGTATCTACTCGATGAAGATCAACGTAAGCAAATTCGTAGCCCTCACGGCCTGTTTGGCATTGTTCTGTGCGATCGGACAAAAGCCGCTCGCAGCCGCCGATACTCCCGCCAGCGGACAGCTCACGCAAGAGTCCTTGGGAAATCTGCTCAAAGCACTCGGACTAAAACCGAAGACCCTCGAAACACGCTACGACTTCAAATTCCAAGCCAATCACGAAGAAGCATGGGTCCTGTCCATGTCAGCTGTGCTCAGCAATGACGGTGAGACGGTCTGGATCATGGCTTGGCTCGACGAACTGCCCAGCTCGCCCCGCGAAATTCCCCGCGTCGCCTTGCTGCGATTGCTGCACGATAACGACAAAATGGGCGGCGGAAAATTCTTCTCCTTCATCCCCGGCAACCGACGCTTCGTATTGCAACGCGTGGTTGCCAACCGCGGCATGTCCACCAAAAAGTTCCGCGGACTGCTGACCGACTTAGGCAAGACGGTCGCCGAAACTCACGGCCACTGGAACGTTGCTTCCTGGACCGATGCCCCGGAATCTTCCGCACCGGCTGCCAAGCAAGCCGCCGCGTCCTCGACGGACAATAAGCCCGCCAAAGCGACGCCCGCATCCGGAACCCGGACACGCACTGCGACCAAACGCCCGACCACCAAAAAGTAACTGTGGTCGGCCGGTTCTCGAAATTTGCAGCTCAGTCTCCGCAGAACGCGTTAGAGAGTTCTGAAACGACTGAAGACCCACGTTGAAAAACGTCTAAAAAACCAACCGTCGAAAATCGCGATTGACCCAGCCGGTTTTCGACGTTCTAAAGCGGCAGCTAAACTCGTGATGCTTCTTGTCCGTGCAATGGCATGATCAGCCAATTGTGATGAGAAGGCAACCGAGTTTGGCTGCCGCTCATATATTCTTTGGCCGCACAATCGGGTGGCCGCGATTGAGAAGCAATCGGAGAGGGTGAGGAGTTTTGTTCCTTTACGCATTGCCTACGGCCAATTTCCCAGCGATGATGGCTCTTAATACGTGCCACGGATGCCGACACTTCTCCGAGCACTCGTCTGTAAGTCAAACGCGAGGGGTATCTGATGTTCATCCAACCGTTTCGTCGCTTAGCTGTATTGTTGTTGGTCAATCTGTGTGCAATTCCGGTGCTTTCCGTAGGTTGCCAGAACGGGGAACCACAAAACCAGAAATCAACAGAACCGATTGATGTCGAACTTGAATACGCATTCGCTGAGCTGGGCCGAAGATCGACGCCTGAGGCCTACCGCAACACGGCGTTTGAGAGGATTCAAGCAAGCGCGCCGCTAGAGAATCCAAATGTTTGGTGCCCGATCCTCATGAACAGTAGCGCCGGGCCGGAGGAGCGGTGTGCTTATGTCTGTGAATTCTTCCGTCGTCATGTCCGAAAGGGAACCAGGATTACAACAATTCAAGGAATGGACGCTTTGAAGATTGCTTCGCGAGACGAAGTCCTGTGGCATGATGTCACAAATGCGTCGAACCTTGGACCAGGAATCGACCGTGAACGCGCTGAACTCGTATTGAAGTTTCAGGCTGATTTCATGAGACCGCTTGAGTGTGCCATTTTCCTTGAATTCCGTCAAGCGAAATTATTCGGCAAGCCCGTTGTTCACACACCAAGCACGAGAACAGCCCCTTGAGAGACAAAGTGTTAGGAGGTGAGTACTCAACCGTTTTTCTTCGCCCACATCGGCAAACTGATCCCGCCATCGACTTTCATGAAACTCCCCGTCATGTAATCCGCATCGTCGCTCAACATGAACAGGATCGCACGGGCGACCTCGTCTGCTGTCCCCAAACGGCCCCAAGGTAATTCGGCCGCATGGCGCGCCAGCGCCGCTTCGGAAAGAAACTTCCGCTCACCCGGTGTATCAATCCAACCAGGATGAATGCCGTTCACGCGAATTCGCTCGGACGTCAATTCCGTCGCCGCCGTGCGGATCATCTGATCCACCGCCGCTTTGGCCATGTTGTAGGCCATCGAACCGGGATGCGGCATGAACGCCCGTGGGGAACTGACAATCACAATCGATCCCCCCTGCCCTTGCGTAACCATCTGCGCCGCGGCCGCCCGCAAACCGTGAAACGCGCCCCACATCGTCACATCAATTGTCCGCTGAAAGCCCTCCATCTCAGCAGCCAACATCCGCTGTCGATCGCTGTAACAGGCACAAGCAACAAAATGATCCAGCCGGCCAAACGTCTCAACTGTTTGCGCCACGATTTCATCCACCGACGCTTTGTCGCTAACGTCCGCTTCTAAGAGCAATGCCCGCCGACCTAACGATTCTATTTCAGCTGCCACATCGGTAGCCTCTTGTTGCTGGATATCATCGGCCGCCCAAAAGTTAATGGCCACGTCCGCACCCTGTCGCGCAAGTGCAAGTGCCGTCGCACGGCCAATGCCCCGCGAAGCCCCGGTGACCAAGACGCTGCGTCCTGCGAATTCTAATGTCATACCACGGCCAATCGCGCCCAGCGCGTATGGGTGACTCCGCCCGCTGTACACCAATACCACGTCAGCAGCGTGTCGTCCGCCAATCGGATGCCTCCCGGTTTGCCAAAGCCGATCAACATATGCTCCGCTAGAAAGTTTTCGTGCTCCGTCGTCCCTAAGGTTGCTTCAGCGCCGGCATCGAACAGAACCGTTCCGCGATCGACGTCGAAATTCGTTAGGTCCTCGCTCACGGCGATGCGGACCCCCTGCGGATCGTGGCGATAATTATAAATCGCCGCCACCCGGCCATCGGCCAGTGCGATGGGGCAACAGACTTGTCCCCGCAGATTCGTAGCGACCGGAGCAGACCAAGTGCGGCCCTCGTCTTCGGAAATCACCCAATGATTAGCGATGTCTTCGGAGGTCCCATAACGATGCGTCCACAACATCACATAGACCCGCCCATCCGGCAACCGCGTGTTCATTTGATCCCAATACAACAACGCGCCGGTCGGGTCGTCGGCGAACGGGGTGAACTCGCCCCAGGTTTTTCCGCCATCGGCGGAAAAGACCGCTGCCGCCTTTTGATCCGGTGCGCCGTCGTACCCCTCGGGCTTCCACGTTTCCAGCGGATACATCCACCGTGTCGCCGACAACTGCTGGAATTGTCCGGCGCCGTTCCAGGTGTATTTCTCCGGCGGCAAATCGACGGGGACCACCTGCGGCGCGGACCATGTTGCGCCACGATCTTCGGACCAGTACAACAACATCTCCGGCCGCTGCAGTGCTTCGGTCTGGGCGTCAAACAGGGCAGAGTCGGTAGTCTCAAACCGCGTCGCCGTCAGCACCAGCCGCCCATCGGGCACCTCATAGATATACGGCCCGCGATACGCCCAGCCGTCATCAGGCGGACCGCCATGAATGCTGCCTTGATTCTGCCACGTCTGCCCATCATCGGGCGTCGTGAGGACCTCAATGTCATTATCGGCCGACGCCAACTCCTGCCCGATATGCTGACAGGCAATCAGCGAACCATCACTCAACTGTGAGATGGAGGGCATATACGCCCCACGTCCCGGTTCGCGCGACAGAAGACCTTGGTCGGTGATGCGGAGCATGGAGAGTTTCTATGGAGAATCAGGGAATCGCGTTCAGTTCCGGCAAACGTGCAGTTGTCCGAACGTAATCAAGAAACGGCGCAAAATAAAGTGACTAAGGCTTATCGCTTTATCGTGAAGGCGACCGATTCGAAAAGACTAGCCACACCCAGAAAAATACTTGACATGAAGACTATTTCCGCGTAAAATAATCAGCGAAAGAGAAAACTATGGCTAGCAAACTCCAAAATGAAATCAAAAAACGAAAACCGTTCGACCGGTTAGAAGAGGAAGTTACGCTCAATTTCCTCCGCACCGTGGATTACATTCAGAGTCGATCGGGGAAGCTGTTCCGTCGGTTTGGACTGACCTCCTCGCAATACAACGTGCTACGAATCCTGCGTGGAGAAGCAAAGCCGCTGCCGTCGTTGGAAATCGCCAGTCGCATGATTCAACAGGTGCCGGCCATCACCGGTTTGATTGACCGACTGGAAAAAGCGGAGTACGTCAAACGGCACCGCTGCGAAAAGGACCGTCGAGTCGTCTATGTGGAAATCACCGACACCGGGTTGGACGTCCTGAAAAAAATTGACGAACCGTTGGTCGAGTTGCAAACACAGTTTTTCGCGCATATGCCGCGGAAGGATCTGCGGGAGTTGATCCGCTTACTGGAACAGATCCGCAGCGGAATGTTAGAGGACTGAGCCGTTTTTTTGGCCAATTAGTTGACCAATCAACCATTCTTGTAAAAACAATCCCAGAGAGTGTCATGATCAATATCCGAAAAGCTGATGAGCGCGGATTTGCCGACCATGGCTGGCTGAAAGCGCGGCATACTTTTTCTTTCGCAGGCTACCGCGATTCGCAGCAGATGGGCTTTCGTGCCTTGCGGGTGATGAATGAAGACCGCGTCCAACCCGGTCGCGGCTTCGGCACGCATCCCCATCAGGATATGGAAATCGTGACCTACGTCCTCGAAGGAGCCATCGAGCACAAGGACAACATGGGAAATGGCGAGGTCTTGTGGCCCGGCGAATTTCAACACATGTCCGCCGGCACCGGCATTACGCATAGCGAATTCAATCCCAGCAGTGATGAACCGTTGCACCTGTACCAGATTTGGCTGAAGCCTCGCGAAAAGGGGATCCAGCCCAGTTACGACCAAAAACGGTTTGATGATGCGGGGATGACGAATCGGTTGCGACTCGTCGCTGCGCCGGACGGAGCGGATGGTTCTTTGGTGATACAACAAGACACGCAGATTTTCTTATCCAAACTGGGTCAGTCGCAACGCGTGACACACAACATTGCCCCGCAACGGCATGCCTGGTTGCAAGTGCTGCGGGGAAGCGTGACGCTCAACGGACTCGACCTACAAACCGGCGACGGTGCCGCTGTGAGTGAAGAGCAACAACTAGAGATCGTCGCCGCAACCGATGCGGAAATCATGTTGTTCGATTTGAATTAACACATCACAAAGTCAAAGTGCCATTCATCTACTAACGAAAACTCACCACTACGGAGCAATTGCGATGTTAGGTCCCGTCAACGTTCTCGGCCGCGTGATGTTGTGCACGATCTTTTTGATGAGTGCGGTGGGGAACAAGATCCCCAAATTCAGCGGCGTTGTGAAATACATGGAAAGCGCAGGAGTCCCCGCACCGCAAATCATGTTGGTCGGTGCGATCGTGTTTTTGATCGCCGGCAGCCTGTCGGTAATCCTCGGCTACAAAGCCCGCATCGGTGCCAGCCTGCTGTTGGTGTTTTTGATTCTGGCGACCTATTACTTCCACGCCTTCTGGAACATCGAGGACGTTCAACAAAAACAAACGCAGACCATTGCGTTCATGAAGAACCTATCCATGATGGGCGCGATGCTGATGATCATCGCCAACGGCGCGGGCGCCATGAGTCTCGACAGAAAATCACCCGCAGCCCAACCCGAAGCAAGTAAAACCGAATCCGCGTAGAAGTAGGGTGCGTCGTGACGCACTCTACGGTCGGACATCGTTTTCGCACGTCTACAGCAAGCCGTATGTCCGCAATGTTTCGGCCAATTCCTGTTCCTGCGATGCATCGAGCGGTGTCATCGGCAACCGTAATTCGCCGTTGTCGCGGCCCAGGATTTTCATGGCCGCTTTGATCGGAATTGGGTTGGTCGCCATCGAGAGCAAATCGCGGCAGAGCGAAAACAACTTATAATGTTGCGCGCGGGCAGCGGGCAGATCGCCCTTTTCAAACGCCGTCAGCATGGCTTTGACGTCTTGGGGAACAATGTTCCCCACCACCGACACCACACCGCGTCCCCCCAGCGCCATGAGCGGCAGCGTGAGGCTGTCGTCGCCCGAAAGCACCGTCAGGTTCGATTCGGCGATGATCTGCGAAGCCTGATCCATTGAACCGGTCGACTCCTTGACCGCCACGATGTTGGGGATCTCCGCCAAACGGACGATTGTTTCCGCTTCGATATTCTTCGCGGTCCGGCCGGGAATATTGTAGAGCACAAGCGGAATATCGACCGCTTCGGCAATGGCCTGATAATGCAAGAAGAACCCCTCTTGCGTCGGCTTGTTGTAATACGGTGCGACGAGCAGAGCGGCATCTGCGCCGGCGTTTTTGGCGAACCGCGTGAGACGGATCGCCTCAGCTGTGCTGTTCGAACCGGTGCCCGCCATGACTTTGATCCGTCCGGCGGCTTGGTCGCAGACGGTTGAGATGACCTGTTCGTGCTCTTCGTGCGACAACGTGGGGCTTTCGCCCGTGGTGCCGACCGGGCTGACGCAATCGGCCCCCTGCTCGATTTGGAAGTCCACCAGTTTTCGCAGGGCGGCTTCGTCTACTGCGCCATCGCGAAACGGCGTGACTAACGCCACCGTCAAACCTGCAAATTGCTCACCCTTGGTCGTCATGCGTCCTCTCCTCGTCGGTCAGCGGTGATACCGCGCCGTATTTTTCACTCCGTCAACTTCACCGACCTGCATGCATCCACGCAGGGGCGAATTCTTACTTGGATCGCAGCAGACCCAATTGGTTCACACAAAATATCAACAATTCTCGCTGCTGACCATCAATCGCCCGACAATTCCGCCATTCCTGCTGCAGCCGGGGCCACATACTACCGGGTCGTGCGTAACATTTCATCTCATTTTTCGCTTGGGAGGCTATGCAGGCCGGGAACAAACCTTCTCCCCGTGCCAAACCACACAAAAAACCAAACACACAAACACAAGGAAACGGTGCAACCATGAAAACTTTGAACAACAGACTTGGCGGAAAAACAGTTGCGACAACAATCGCCTTGATCATGATGCTGGCGGCGACACAAACAGCGTTCGCCGATGCCGAAGTCTATCAGCGGACCCTCAAGTCGACGACATGGATCATTGCCAAAGCGGAGAATGGTTATTCCACCGGCTCAGGCGTGCTGGTCGATGCGGAAAAGAAGTGGGTTGTTACCAATTTTCATGTGGTCGGCGCCTCAACGGAAGTCCTGATCTTCTTTCCACAATTCCAGGACGACCAACTGATCGCCGAACGGCAACACTACATCGACGGAGCCGACACGTTCGGAATCCGCGCCCGGGTGGTGATGGTCGATAAAAAACGGGATTTGGCGGTCGTGGAACTCGATTCGATTCCCGAAAACACCCCCGCTATCGAAATCGCCGAAACCTCGATCGGACCGGGGGAAACGGTGCATTCAATCGGAAATCCCACCGCTGGCGGCGTGCTGTGGACATACACTTCCGGCTCGGTCCGTTCGGTCTATCGCAAGCAATTTCGCACACAGGCCGGTGAACATGATATGCGGGTCGTGGAAACGACATCCCCGATCAACCCCGGCGACAGCGGCGGGCCGGTGGTCAATGCTGCTGGCGAATTGGTGGCAATTTCACAATCCTTAGACCCCAAGGCTCGTTTGATGAGCTACTGCGTCGAGATTGCCGAAGCGAAGGCATTCGTCGCCGAAGTCATTGATTACACCACAATTGTGGTTCCTGATGTCTTAGCCAAATCGGGCCTGACGATCGTTCCGCAAGGAAAAACAGCCTTTTCCGCGGATTTGCAGGCCGATGGCGGCGAAACTCAACGTGTCTTTATCTCCGCCAAACTAGAGAGCTTCGGTAAAGCGGAAACGCGAAAAGTTTGGTCTCTGGCGACGGTTTCGCAACAGGCTCCGACCTTGGAAATGCTCACGGCGTTGATGGAGCAAAGTGCCCGCACCAAATTGGGTGCCTGGGTGATTGAGAAGAACGAAGCGGGGCAATATCTAGTGATCTTCTGTGCCAAAGTCGATGCGGGATCTTCGCCCGAATCCCTCCGAAACTCGGTGGAATTCGTCTCGAAGGTAGCTGCTTCGATGAAACAACAAATCACCGCCAACGTGACGGTCAGCCAAACCAAATCCTCCTCCAGCGACTGGCTGGGAAGTCGGTAAGCAGACAGACGGCACACGATCAAAAAGAGTGAATCACAAGTACTTACAGGCGGTTGAAGCGACACGGGCAGGTCGTTTCAACCGCCTGTTTTCGTCTCTACAGCAGGCAATTGTGAGCGGGCAATCGTGCGGGGATCCTGAGCTGTTCGACAGGATGGACGGAGCGAAACAGCGGCTTTTCCAGAATTCGGCCGGAAATGCTGTAACAGATGGACGTTGCTTTCGCTTGGACCTGTAGAGGGATGAATCAAACAACTCAACTATCACTACGGTAAACAATTCGAGGAGATTTTTTGATGACGAAGTTAACCAAATTTTCAGCTTTCGCAGTCCTATTGGCAGCCTTCCTGTTTGTTGCCGAACCAAGCATCGCGGAAGCGGGACGTGGCGGCGGTGGCGGACATCGCGGCGGTGGCGGGCATCGTGGCGGAGGCGGGCATCGTGGCGGAGGAGGACATCGCGGCGGTGGGCATCGTGGTGGCGGGCACCACGGCGGTGGACATCATGGCGGACATCGTGGTGGTGGTCATCACGGCGGACATCGCGGTGGACACCGTGGACATCATCACGGGCACCACGGCCACCATGGTCACCATGGACACTGGGGCGGACACCACGGCGGGCACTGGGGTCACGGCCACTGGGGCGGACACCACGGCGGGCACTGGGGTCACGGCCACTGGGGTCACTATCGTCCTTACTACGGCGGGTACTGGCGATAGGGCTGAGACAATCGCAGAAAAACGAAACGCGACCGGGCGAACCACATTGGGAGCCGCCGGTCGCGTTTCTTATTGCGCCGTAACGACTTAAGGAAATCCTACAAAATTGTTGTAACAAAAGCGGTCGTTGCTCGCTTGGCCCTTTATACGAGAGACAAACACACAACACTCTCCCACAACAGATACATCACGACCAAGGAACCAAAACGATGAAAACTTTCCAAAAAACACTGATTGTTGCCAGCTTGGCACTCACAATGACCTTTGCCGCAAACCTCGAAGACGCCGCAGCACGCGGGCGTAGCGGTGGCGGAAGCCGCGGTGGAAGTCGCGGTGGCTTCAGCCGTGGTGGTGGTAGCCGCGGCGGATCGAGCCGGGGTGGTTTCAACCGGGGTGGCGGAAGTCGCGGCGGATCGAACCGGGGTGGTTTCAACCGCGGTGGATCCAGTCGCGGTGGCAACCGCGGTGGGACGCAAAGCCGCGGACCGAGCAACGGTGGGCGTCACAACGGCGGTCGTCACAACGGCGGATTCCAGAACGGTGGACGGCACAACAACGGTGGATCGCAAAAGGGCGGGCGACAAATCGGTGGATCGAAAATGGGTGGACGTCATATTGGCGGACGCCACAACGGCGGACGTCATAGGGGGGGACAACACAAAGGCCATTGGAACCACGGTGGACACCACCACAAACATGGCAAAGGGTTTGGAAAATGGCACGGTGGGCACTTTGGACATCGCCACGGACGCCGTCACCACCACGGGTGGGGTTTCGGTCACAGACGTCACCGCCGCTACTTCGGTTGGGGATTCGGTCTCTACAGCAGCTTTGTGAATGTGAGACCGACCTACACGTACTGCAATCCTTACTGCGTGGCTAACGTCATCTCGGTATACGACTACAACCAGCCGCTCGAAGTGGCGGGCGAGGATCCGCAACTTTCGGAAATCGCTTCAAACTACTTTGCGGAAGCTCGTGAAGCTTTCTATGCCGGCGACCTGAAAACGGCGATGGAGAAAATTGAGTTGGCGATCAAAGAGATGCCCAGCAATTCGGACCTGCATCAGTTTCGTTCGCTGGTTTTGTTCTCGATGAAACAATACGGACAAGCGGCTGCCTCTGCTCATGTGGCGTTGACAGCTGGACCGGGTTGGAACTGGGACACGCTCAAAAACTTGTACCCTTCAGCGGACATTTACACGGCACGACTGCGAGACTTGGAGGAAACTCGCGACCAAAACAAACAAGACCCGGCGATTCGCTTTCTGTTGGCCTATCACTACCTGATGCTGAACCACATCGAATCGGCAGCGAAGGAATTGACGCAAGTCGTCGCATTGGAACCGCGTGATGAGTTGGCGGCCAAGATGCTGGGGACGATCACCGGACAAGAAGTCGAAACTCAGCAACCGGCTCAATACCAACAACCGGCCGAGCAGCCGCAAACCAGCGTTGAAACCAACTCGACCGGTTTGGGAGCCTTGAGCAACGCCGGCAATGCGGGTCCGGCTTCGACCGACCCAGTGCAACAGCCCAAAGAAGCGAAGTTGCCTGAGCAGGCCAAAATCGTGGGTGAGTTCCGGGCCAGCCCGGCAGAGGGTGTCGAGTTTCAATTTGTACTCAACGCCGACAAGACTTTTGTATGGACCTTTAAGTCCAAAGACGAGACGAGCAGTTTTGAAGGGACGTACACGGTCTCGGGCAACGAAATGACGCTGGTCCGCAAGAAGGACGGCGACAAGTTGGTCGGAATCATGACGCCCACCGAGAAGGGTTTTGACTTCAAGATTCAGGGTGGCGATCCCAAAGATCCCGGCCTGAAGTTCACGAAATAACCCGCTACCCCGGTCGCCCGCGTCATCCTGGGCCTGATCAATTTCCCCTGGCAACCCGTCAGGCCTTGGAAGGTCACCGCGTGGCGATCGGGAATCTGTGCGACGGCCCTCCCGAGCCGTCGGCTGTGAGAGAGCCACCTGTGCCGTTGTTTGGCACGGGTGGTTTTTTTTGCGCTGCGGGAGATGCAATCCTGGTCCAGCTACGTTGAATGGTTTTGCATTGGGCAGCGTCGGCAAGGAATGAATTGCGCGCAACGCGATCAAACCGTCGTGCGCAATTCGTGGAAATTTAATCGCGGGTTGTATCTGTCGATCAGACAACTTTGCCACGCCAGCATTTCCGCCGGGGCCGTTTCGGTGCGGAAGGTTTGGATCGTCAGCGTTTTAGAAAAACTGGTCCAATTCGCATGCGCGTCTGCGTCGCCAAATTGTGCGGTCAATCGTGTGTGTAGATTCAAAGCTTCGCCGACGTACAACTTGTGCTTGGCCTTGCCGGTAATCACATAGACGCCCGGCTGCTGAGGAACGTCGGTGGCGATGTAGTCTTCGACCGATTGCATTTTGCTCATGCGCGGCGGATCTAAAACCGAGCCGCGGCTGCGGGCCAATTTGGCCTGCTTGCGAAGTTTCAACGCCGCCCAACGATATTGTAGTGACGAAAAACCAGGAGCGAACCGTCCGGCAATCGCATCGAACTGCGCCGCTAATTCCGGATCGCACAAGATCTCATCCAAACTCCCCGCCTGTTGTTCGTCCAACAGCATCTGCAACGCGATTTCGCTGGCAAAGAGATACGCATCGCAATCCACCCACGAAAGCGACGTTTCTCGTGTCGTTTCAATGTGCGACAAATGCCCCGATTTACGGAGCCGAAACAGCAAACGGTTCCAATGTCGCGGATCGCCCACCAGCCCCAAACGGCGACAGGCTTCGAGAAACGATTCGTTGAGTTGCGGGTCGGCAATCAGACGATCAACCGAGTAACCAGCGTGCGTCAAACGATACGCTTCGCTCACCCCCAACTCAGTGAGATGTTTCTGAACTTCACTATAACGTTGTTCGGTTGCGCTGCGTGGCTTCGCCGACTTGTCCTTTTTGTCGCGTTTCCCGGTTGCCGGGGCACTGGCGAGTGGTTCTTCTGCGCCATCGAGGCGGTCGCCGACACGAATTCCATCCAACCGGCTCATCCCATGTTTGACGTATTCCGGGGAGAGCTCGAATCCCAAATGCCGGCGGCCCAGTTTTTTGGCAACGGCCAATGTCGTTGCACTGCCGGAGAAGGGGTCGACGACGAGGTCGTTTTCATGCGAGCAGGCGCGGATGATACGGCCGAGCAATTGTTCGGGCATTTGACAGCCATGAAACCCGGCGCGTTCCTTGAATGTGCCGGCGACGCGGGGGAAGTACCAGGTGTCTTCGTCCGATTTGAAGCGGTCCGCCAAGTCTTGCGGGCGGAGCGTCCAGGTGTTGTCGTCGTCCGCCGGTGATTCAATCTCAGGCAGCGTCCAATTCTCATCGTCGGGAGATAACTCACCGATCGCGTCCGCTGGACGGATGATCCAGGTATCGTCCGGCAACCGTCCGCGGGGATTCGCGCGTTTGTCGTTGTAGACCAACTGCCGAGCGGAAGGGATGCGGTTGTCGAGGTCGTCGTCGCGAAACGTAAACTTCTCCGGGTCTTTCACAAAGTGAAACAGATGCGCGTGCGAGCGGCTGAATTTCTTGGTGCAGTTCACGCCGAACGTGTAGTACCAAATCACCCAACTGCGGCAATGGAAGCCGATTTTCTGCGAGGCAATTTTCAACTCCGCCGCATATTCATCGCCAATCGCCAACCAAAACGTGCCGTCCGGCTTCAGTGCGCGGTGGGCGGCAGTAATCCATTCGCCTGACCAGTCCAGATATTGCTCGGCGGCAACGGAGTCCTGATAGACGTCATAATCGTACCCGATGTTAAACGGAGGATCGGCGAATATCAGATCCACGCTCCCCGCTTCGAGAGCATTCATACCCGCAACGCAATCTCCCTGGCGGATGGTGTTGAAGCGATCGTCCATGGCGTGCGGTTCCGTCGTGTGTCGGTGGGCTGGAAGGTTGACTGTCCCAGCATATCGAATTTGACGACATCGCGCAAGCAAGACGCACCCTATTTGTTCATCCTGAACAGTAAGCAGAAATAGGAGTGGTCGGTGGTTAGTGGCCAGTGGCCGGAGAGTGGGTAGGAGCGCGGAATTGCGTGGATGGGCCAATCCTCCAGTCTAAGGCCTATAGTCAACGGTCTGGCGGCATGCCCTGCCGCAATGGCGGGGGTAAAAATAACCCCAAGTTGCATCCGAGCATCAAAATCGCATGGAATTTGTTGCCGCCTCGCAACTTGTGACCTATGTTTTTGTACCCCCTCGACAACAAGACTCCCGGCTGATTTCTTTTCGGCACATGGACGTGCCGAGGAATTCAGCGGCGAAGCAGGAAGGCTTCGCGGGCATGTAACCGCGATGTTCCTGACAACCCGTACATTCCGCACGAGACCCGCCACGACTGTGTAGACAATTTAATACTTGGGTCGCGTGTGCCAGAAACCTTGAGCGGAAAACGCTTCAGGTCCTAGGTGCCAGAAATACCAAAACCTGCCGACAAGATGAATCTCCTTTTCAACGAGAGTACGACATGACGACGGGCGCATCATCCATGACACAGGGATCACTGTTGGTGGTCGATCACGACCGCGATCTGGTCGAAGCCTTAGCCGACTATTTGCGCGGCTTGGGGCACCGTATCGAAACCGCCGACAGCTGCCGCGACGCCATTGGGCGGATGGCCGAATTCCCCTTCGAGTTGGTCATCAGCGAAGCCAATCTTCCGGACCAGGACGGGTTTTTCCTGCTGGAATGGGCTGGCGAAAACTGTCCGGATACGTCGGTGATCCTCACCACCGAATTCGGTACGATCGAAAACGCGGTCGAAGCCATTCGCGCCGGAGCTTTCGACTATCTGACCAAGCCGATGATCGACGAAGAGCTCAAATTCGCCGTCGAACGCGCACTCGGCCAACGGAAAATCTTGGCGGAAAATAAAAACCTCAAAGCACAACTCGATCAACGGTTCGGTCTGGGCAGCATCATCGGCCAAGACTACAAAATGTTAAAAATGTTCGACCTGTTGGAAAGCGTGGCCGACACGCGGACCACGGTGTTGATCCTCGGCGAGAGCGGAACCGGTAAAACAATGACCGCCCGAGCGATTCATCAACTCAGTTCCCGCGCCGACAAACCGTTCGTCGAAGTCGCCTGCGGAGCTTTGCCCGATTCGTTGTTGGAAAGCGAATTGTTTGGACACAAAGCCGGTTCATTCACCGGAGCGACACACGACAAAATCGGAAAGTTCCTCCAAGCCGACGGCGGCACGATTTTCTTAGACGAAATCGCCACCGCCTCCCCCAGCCTGCAAGTCAAATTGCTGCGCGTGCTGCAAGACCGGGAATTTGAATCGGTCGGCGGCTCGGAAACACACAAAGTCGACGTCCGGTTGGTCTTGGCAACGCATGCCAACTTGGAAGAAATGGTCGCCAACGGCGAGTTTCGCCAAGATCTGTACTACCGCATCAACGTGATCACGCTGACACAACCCGCGCTGCGAGAACGTATTGGCGACATCCCCGCCCTGGTCGATCACTTCTTGCATGAGTTCAACGAGCAGACCGGCAAACAGGTCGAACGCTTCAGCGAAGACGCATTGAATGTTCTGCAACAATACGATTGGCCGGGCAACGTCCGCGAGTTGATCAACGTGATCGAACGGGCGGTCGTGCTGACCAAGGGCTCGGTGGTGAACGTCGAGGACCTGCCGGAAAGCATCAGCCAAGCGTCGCGGATTCCCGGCAGCCTTCAAGCCCGAATCTCCGCCGCCAACTTGAAGTCCGCCCTAGCGGCCCCGGAACGCGAGATCATCATCGAAGCCCTGGAACGCAACGGCTGGAATCGTCAAAACACCGCCAAACTACTGGGCATCAATCGCACGACGCTCTACAAGAAGATGAAAAAGTACGGCATCGAATTCGAAACTCAGATGCTGAGCACCTAGACCCATTTTCAAAACCCGGTTGCGCCTGTCCAGGAATTTATAATACAAGCTTTTGCGTGACGCGTCAGAGGGTTTTGAATCTACTTGTAAACAACGCTCTCTCCCCTGCTCGAAGTTCCCCACTTCGGAAAGACTGTTGATAGGCACCGAAAAGGCCGGTCTGTCGCCCCCTTGCGACAGCCCGGCCTTTCTGCTGCGCTGATGGTAAGACTTCACCATAGTGGTTCTCTACATTAGTAAGATGGATAGAAAGAAAAGGGCTTTCAGACCAGTGGCGTCCCCCCTAGCAAAGGCTCCGTGTCACCTACGGTAAACCCCATTTTGTGGTAGCATACTTGCCGTAGGGCAGGCTCCCGCCTGCCGTGATTGCGCGAGAATCCAACCAGCAAATCGGAGCCAACACCATGCGGATTGCTATCGGGGGTGTCCTGCACGAAACGAGTACCTGTGTCGACACGAAGACGACGCTACAGGACTTTGAGCATGACCGAGGGATCATTCGCGGCGACGACGTGCTCTCGCGGTTTCGTGGGACGAACGTCTGCACGGGGGGCTTTATTGAGGGGGCGGAGACATTCGGGTTCGAAGCGGTGCCGCTATTACGGGCGTCGGCGTTTCCCGGTGGTCTGATTGACCGCGGGGACTACGATGCGCTCAAAGCAGAGTTCCTCCAGCGATTAACAGATGCCGAGGCTGAAGGAGGGCCGGTGGATGGGGTGTTGTTGGACCTGCATGGCGCGATGGTCGTTGAGGGGATCGACGATGGCGATGGGGATTTTATCGCAGCAGTCCGCACCGCGATTGGGCCGGATCGGCCAATTATTGTCACGCAGGATTTGCATGGCAATCACACCAAGTTCCGCGTTGCACAGGCAGATGCCTTGATCGGCTTCGACACGTTTCCTCACATCGACATGGCCGAGCGGGGCGTTGAAGCAGCTGAGATGATGGTCCGTACCGTTCGTGGAGAGATCCATCCCGTCACGGCGATTTATCAATTGCCGATGTTTTGGGCAACGCGCTGTCAGGTGACCGCTCACCCGCCGATGGACGAAGTCATCCGCTTGATGCACGACATGGAACAACGGCCGGGGATTTTGAGCATCACCATTGCGACCGGTTTTCCCTGGGCAGACGTGCCGGAGGTCGGCGGTTCGGTGATGGTGGTTGCCGACTGCGATGTTGATTTGGCGCAACGCACCGCTGATGAATTTGGAAACTGGATTTGGGAGCGTCGCCAACGTTGGTATTCCGCCCCGGTAACGATCAAGGAAGCATTGGCCGCTGGTGAAGCAGCAGGTCGCTATCCGATTATCGTAGCCGACCATGCGGACAATACTGGCGGCGGTTCGCCCGGGGACTCGACGGAAGTCCTGCGAACATTTTTGGAGCAAGGTTTAGAGGACGCGTTGGTGCTCTACATGGTCGACCCCGAAGTGGCCGCCCAGGCGCATGCAGCTGGTGTCGGCGCAAGTCTCGCGGTGTCATTAGGAGGCAAGTCGAGTCCGGTGCAAGGAGCACCCATTGAGGCGACGGCGGAAGTGGTCGCGATTTCCGACGGCCAGTTCGCTTATGACGGGCCGATGTTTGCCGGGCTGACCGGCAGCATGGGAACGTCAGCTTGGTTGAAAATCGACGGCGTTTCGATCGTTGTCGTTTGTGCCCGCGAACAACCCTTCGATCCAGCGTTCGCCCGCAGCCTGGGAATCGACTGCGCAGCGATGAAATATATTTCAGTCAAATCCGCAGCACATTTCCGCGCCGCCTTCGAACCACTGGCCGGCTCGATTTACAACGTCGACGCCGCCGGGATCCACACGCACAATTTTCGCGACCTACCATTTAAAAAACGAACCCGCCCCGTTTTTCCAGTTGAGATACCACCAGACACATAACATCGTCCTCCCCTATTCCCGTTGAATACTTTGCACTTAAAGAATTTTGAGTGAAGGGGCACTTTCTGTGGTGCGAAAACCCTCACCCCGGCCCTCCCCCTGAGGGAGAGGGAGACATATTACTGGGCTGCTACGTTGGCAAAATTGGGATGTCCATTCGATAAGAACTACCCACAGACCGGCCGATGGCGTATAATCGAGGTGGCTGTAGACCCGTTCTGAGCCACCCCCACCCCTGAATCCCTCCTAACTGTTTTTCCCGCCTGAAGTGAACAATGCGAAGACTCTCTTACGCGATATTGATCTGTCTGTGCGGACCGCTCACGATCTGTGCGGAGGAACCGCCGGCCAAGATCACTGCGGAACAGGAAAAGTTCTTCGAAACGAAGATCCGCCCCGTGCTCGTGCAGTCGTGCTACGAATGCCATTCGGCCAAAAAACAACAGTTCGGATTGCGCGTCGACAGTCGAAAATTTTTGGTAGACGGAGGCGACGGCGGCTCCGCACTCACACCGGGCAAGGTGGACGAAAGCCGGTTGTGGGAAGTGCTGCAACATGATCCCGACGACACACAGATGCCCCCTGACAGCAAATTGCCCGACGATGTGTTGGCCAATTTCAAGGCTTGGATTGAGATGGGCGCACCGTGGCCGGCCTCGGATGTTCCGGCTGAAGCCGCTGATGATGTGCATTCCAATTGGCGCGACCATTGGGCTTATCAGCCCATCAAGCGCCCGGCTGTTCCGAGTCCCGATAACGATGCCTGGAGCCTGACCGAAATCGACCGATTCATCGCCGCCAAACTTGCTACGGCCGGACTTGCCCCCTCACAGCCGGCCGACAAAGAGTCGCAGCTGCGTCGATTAAAATATGACCTGCTCGGCCTGCCCGCTGAATACGAAGAGGTCCAGCGATTCGTCAACAACAATTCACCAACGGCCTATGACGAGTTGGTCGACGAGTATCTGGCGTTGCCGCAATTCGGCGAACGTTGGGGACGGCATTGGCTGGATGTTTCGCGGTATGCGGACACGAAAGGCTATGTCTTTCAAGAGGATCGCAACTATCCGGATGCTTGGCGGTATCGCGAATGGGTAATCGGCGCGCTCAACCAAAATTTGCCATACAACGAATTCGTGATCAAGCAAATCGCCGCCGACCTTGTCTCGGACGACCCGGCCGATTTGCATGCAATGGGATTTTTGACTTTGGGTCGGCGATTTTTGAACAATCGCCACGACATCATCGACGACCGCATCGATGTCGTCACACGCGGGTTGATGGGACTGACCGTGACCTGCGCTCGTTGCCACGACCACAAGTTCGACCCGATTCCTGCAGCGGATTATTATTCGCTCTACGGCGTGTTCAACAGTTGCGATGAACCGAAGAACGAACCCTCAACGTTGCGGTTGGTGGATAAAGAAAAACCAGCCGACCCTGTGATTTTTCTCCGCGGCAAACCAGGGAACAACGGCCCCAAGGTTCCGCGGCAGTTCTTGCAAGTCGTGCACCGCGAAGAACGACAACCGTTTCAAAAGGGAAGCGGGCGATTGGAAATGGCGCAGGCGATCGTCGCAGCCGACAATCCACTCACCGCTCGCGTCTGGGCCAATCGTGTCTGGGGACATTTGATCGGCAACGGACTGGTGCGTACACCGAGTGATTTCGGCGTCCGCGCCGATCCGCCCACACATCCGGAATTGTTGGATTATTTGGCCGGCACGCTGATCGACAACAGCTGGTCGACAAAACAACTGATTCGCGCGATTGTCAAATCACAAACGTATCGTCAACGCAGCGATGCCACGCTCGAGATCATTGAGAGCGATCCGGAAAACGAATTGTTGACACACATGAACCGCCGCCGCCGAGATTTTGAGGGGCTGCGCGACGCGGTGTTAGCTGCCTCTGGCGAATTGGACCCCACCCTCGGTGGCAAGTCCGTGAAAATCACCGAACAACCCTTTCCGAAACGGCGAACGGTGTATGCCTTTGTCGATCGCCAAAATCTGCCGGGACTGTTCCGCGCGTTCGACTTTGCTGGTCCCGATACGCATTCCCCCAAACGCTACGAAACCGATGTTCCACAACAAGCGCTGTTTCTGATGAACAGCCCGTTTGTTTTGGAACAAGCGACGCAGTTGGTGGAATCAATCGCCCTCGATGACCCAGCAGAGAAGGTACGGCGGATTTATCAACAAGTCCTGGCTCGACAACCGACGGACAGCGAAATCGAATTGGCTGTGCGTTACGTCACCGGAGCGGTAGCGGATGATGATCCTGTGCAACCCAATCCATGGAGTTATGGCTACGGTGACCTTGATCCCGAAGCGGGGAAACTGAAGGCATTCACCCCCCTGCCCCACTTCACCGGCAAGGCGTGGCAGGGAGGCGCGAAGCTGCCCGATGACACGTTGAGCTGGACGATGCTCAATCCCAAGGGAGGGCACCCAGGTAAAAATTTGCAGCAAGTGACCGTGCGGCGGTGGACCGCTCCGGCCGATGGTCGCATCTCCGTCCGCGGGAAACTGAAACACCCCAGAAAAGAGGGCGACGGCGTGCGAGGCCGCATCTTGGTCGCCGGCGTTCAGCAGGGCGAAGCCTGGCACGTCCACAACGCCGAAAAGAAAACACCGCTCAAAGACATTCCCGTCAAAGCAGGCGAGACGGTCGAATTTGTGACCGACATGTGGGAAACGTTGAGTCACGATGGTTTCGAGTGGCCGGTCACGATCACGTTGCAACCGATGGCGGATGACTCTGCAGTCAAATATGGTGCGGAGGCGCAATTCGCCGGCCCGCCCCCCAGTCCGCTCACCGCATGGGCGCAATTCGCGCAGATTTTATTGCTTTCCAACGAGTTCCAGTTCGTGGATTGAACATGACTATCGATCAAGCACACAGTCCTGAACCTGTCGTCGACCGCCGTGACATGCTCCGCCGTTGCGGCATGGGTATGGGGGGATTGATGTTTTCGCAATTGCTGGCCGAAAGCGGTTCGGTACAGAAGACGCTCCAAGCGGCGACGTCCAATCCGCTCTCGCCCAAAATGCCGCAGTTTCCCGCTCGCGCGAAACATGTGATTCACCTGTTCATGAATGGCGGCCCCAGCCACGTCGATACATTCGATCCCAAGCCGAAGCTCGACGAATTTCATGGCAAAAAGTTGCCCATCGAAAACCTACGGACCGAACGCCCCACCGGAGCCGCCTTCAAGTCGCCCTTCAAGTTCCAGCAATACGGCGAAAGCGGCATCCCGGTCAGCGAACTGTTCAAACATACCGCCGAGTCAATCGACGAAATCGCCGTCATCCGCTCGATGCATGCCGATGCGCCAAATCATGAGCCGTCACTGTTGCTGATGAACTGCGGCGAAGCACGGCAAATCCGCCCCAGCATGGGATCCTGGCTGACCTACGGCATGGGAACGGACAACCAAAACCTGCCCGCATTTGTCGTGATGTGCCCGGGCGGATATCCGATTCAGGAATCCCAAAACTGGCAAGCCGGTTTTTTGCCGGGGATCTATCAAGGAACATACATCGATACCAAACACAAAGAGATCAACAAGCTGATCGCCAACGTCGAGAACAATCGGTTGGGCAAATCACAGCAGCGCAAACAACTCGACCTGCTGCAACAGATGAACGAAAAACATCTGCAGGAGCGGGGCCACGACCCCAAGTTGGAAGCGCGCATCCAGGCATACGAACTCGCCTACCGCATGCAAATCGAAGCCGCCGATGTCTTCGACGTCAGCAGTGAACCGAAACACATCCTCGACATGTACGGACCCGGCGTTCAAGCGCGACAGATTTTGATCGCCCGCCGCTTGGTGGAACGGGGCGTGCGGTTCGTGCAGGTCTGGCACGGTGCCGGCCAACCGTGGGACAACCACGACGATATCGAAGTCAATCACCGTCGCCTCGCCGGTCAATGCGATCAAGCCATCGGCGCACTGCTCAAGGATTTGAAGCAGCGGGGCCTGCTTGAAGAGACGCTCGTCATTTGGGGCGGAGAGTTCGGCCGCACACCGGTCGTCGAGTTGCCCAAAAAAGGTTCCAACGCCGGCAAGATCAACGGCCGCGACCACAACCACTGGGGCTTTACGACCTGGATGGCGGGCGGCGGCGTTCGCGGTGGTTACGTGCATGGTGCGACGGACGAATTCGGCTTCCGCGCCGTCGAGGACAAAGTCCACGTCCACGACCTGCATGCTACGATCATGAAGCTGATGGGGTTCGATCACGAAACGTTCACCTACCGTTACGCCGGTCGCGATTTCCGGTTCACGGACGTGCACGGCCGCGTTGTGAATGAACTGATCGCCTAACAGGGCAATTCGTTCCGTCACTCATCCGGTGCATAGCATTCCAACCCAGCTTGAGTTGGCGCGCCTTTCAGGTCAGACCCAAAGGAAAACTGTTCCACACTTCATGCTGGCAGGGAGCTGCTTTCGTCGGAGCCGGTTGTCGGTCGCTCGCCCCTGCGACAAACGACGGCCCGTGCAGAGGTTGGCAACTCCGGAAAATGCCGGTCTGGGTGGGGTTCGAGCGCGCCTTGCGCCGCCGTCTCGATATGCACTGGACTCAAAGGCTGAGTGTGCGAGTCTTTGAGCGGTTCTTTGACTTGTCGTTCATCGCTTGAGTTCTAGACTTCCTAAGAACCTCCCGACGTTGGATCGGGCACACGACAAACTCTGTTGGAGAGAATGATCATGGCAAACCAGACAGACACACGGACATGGCCTGAGTTAGCGACGAGCTTGTATGACAATTTGACGGGGCGCGATGCGGAAATTAGTTATGAGTTCGACAATTTCGAGGTCAATATCCCCAGCTCGACGGCTCCTGAGTCGGAACACGCACTCTGGAAAATGAACGGCACACTCCGTATTTCAACGCGTCAAGGTGAGTCGTCGGAGGCTTAAACGTGACGGACCTATCGCAATGCCAACTTCATGGCTTCTTACAATGCGAGCTTGACGGCAGCGGTTTTTCGATTTCCTGCACGGGTCGTTCGATCGTTGTTGACGTTTCCAAAATGGCAACTGGGTTGAAGCTCTTGCAACTCGGTTTGCCACCGGGATCGTACCTCAGAGCGGTTCGCAGGCTCAAGAAGCTGCTGGATGCCACATGCATGAATTTGGAGTTCCGTCTTCACGAAAAATCAATGGGTACAGTCGGACATGATCAGGGATCAGCTTGGGGGAGATTGTTCGGCTTACCCGCATTAAGTCTGGGTCTGGTGTCAATTGCCGCTGCATGTGTACGGGAATCGAGAAAGTAATTCATTCAATTAAAATGTGGACTTTTCGCTGACTGCGATTTCTGGTGACTAAAACCTCGCTGGTCATACAATACAGATCTCAAAGTCATCAGTATCTAAAATTTGGAGTATAATCATGTTTGGCCTATTCGCAAATAAAAAAAGCAAACTCGAAGCCAAGTACGCCAAGTTGCTCGAGGAGGCACATCGCTTATCTCACTCCAGCCGCATTCAAAGTGATCTCAAGACGGCTGAAGCAGAAGAGGTTTTAAAAGCAATCAAAGAGTTAGAGGCAAGCGAAGCAAAATAAACTCACTAGCTTCACTGCAACCACTTGCCAGCCAGGTAGCCCAGATAGCTGACTGACGTTGCCAAAACCCCGCCCCATATCATATCCACAACCGTCACAATCCACGGCCAATTCTTAACTGTGGCCAAATTGGTTAGGTCATAAGTTGCGTACGTGATTACGCCGTACAAACAACCCAAAATGAGTACCTTTTTCGTTGAGCTAGCATCTAGACTCGGGACGATGACGAAGATCAACAGCCCAAAAACAAACAAGAGATAGAACACGATGGCGGCCGGCCAATTGGGATTGTCCTTGAGCATGAATCCCAAATGTTTCTGGTAAAACCCACGCGCGATCAAGACCAACCAGACCATGTCGATCACGAAAAAGCACAGGAGAGTGCAGCAGTACAACTTGAGATAATACATGATCATTTCTTCCTCGAGTATCAGCTGAGTTTCGTGGAATTTGAAAATGTTGCATCAGTCGCTAAGTCAGACATCTGCATTGAGAACTGCGAAATCAAAGCAGTCTGCCGCAAATTCGATCAAGTGCTTCAAAAAGTTTACTTGCCCTAGGTCGAATCTGACCAGCGGCGGCCTGACGCTCTAATCTCAAACGCCGCCGAGCTTCCTCAAATTGTTCGGGCGTCGGGATATAGCCAGTCAGCCGATTGTGACGTGCGTCATTGCACATCGCGATGTTTAACTTGCTTCCCATGGCTGCAAACCTTTCTTCACTTCTAGGCGGTTCTCGGGATTGCCAGTCTAGCGGTCCAACTTCATCGCCAAGCAAATATTATTTCCCGAAAGCTGGGCAGAGATAAGTCACGTTATTGCAACCGGATCAAAATCTCATTGCGCCGCAATGGGCCAGGTGTCCAAGGGGGATCATATCCGGCAAGCTCAGGCGCGCCCTCTGCGACGAAGCCGCGGCTGTCCATCCACTGTTGCAGGTCCTTTTTTGCCTTTGCTACCGTTTCACTATTCATTCGACCGGCGAATCGCACGACAGCGAATTTTCCCCCAGCGCGTTTTTCGATTTCGACCTCTTCATCAGAGGGTTCCGGTACGCGTACTTCACTGACGTCCTTCGGCAGCACGAATCCCATTTGACCTGGGCTATCGGCGTTTTGTGATTCCATGAACACGGGCGTCGTCATTGCAACTTTTTGATCATTATCGTTGGCACCGCTGATGTACTGAAACAGTCGCATGAAACTACCATCGTCGTCTTCCGGTTGAACTTTCATGTTGGTTGTTGCCAGCATCAAGTCCGGATAGCTGCGTGTTTCGAATGAACCGTCGACTTCAATCACGGTGTACTTCGCTGTCTCGTAAGCGCTTCTGGCCGTCAACCGCCAGCCAAAATAGGCGACAGTGACCAAGAACGTGGTGAGACAGGCATAGATGACTTTTTTCCAGGACATCGTTTTAACTTTGCTTCTTCTGAATTTTGAATTCGAGCCGGCTAAGAAAACTGCTAGACAATGCGTGACTCAAAAAGCCAGCCCCCATTCCAAATAGAGTGGAGGCTGGCTACGCACGTTGAATGATGATGTTTATCGGACTTGGCTGTAGGCGACATCCAGAGCGCGACGCATGGTCCAGGCCTGGGTTTCGGAACTGTACGTCCGTTCCGCCATGTTGATCGCGGTCTCCAGCCTGTGTGCGGTCGAAGCACACATCCCGTGATTTTCCATCGCCAGGATTTTCTTAGCTGTCCTCATGTAAACTTGTGCGCACTCACTGGCATGTCCGGAGTTGTAAAGCGGCGCACCTTGGCCGATGGCCCGCTCGATCATCTTTCGAGGATGCACGGCCGACTGCTTAGCGGGAGGCAGCAGCACTGAGTCGATCACATGAATCACCCCATTACTGGCATCGATGTCAGTCGCAACCAGCTTGGCTTCATTCACCATGGCTGCTTGACCATGCATCGCGATTGAAACCGCGTCGCCTTGAAGCGTGTTTGCTTTGCCGGCGGCGAGCGCGTCTGACGAATAAACCCGCCCCTTCACCACGTGATACTTTAAAATGGCAGCCAACTTGGCTTTGTTTTCAGGTTTGAGCAGACTCTCGACGGTTCCGGCGGGGAGCTTGGCGAAGGCTTCGTCCGTAGGAGCGAACACAGTCAATGGTCCCGCACTCGAAAGAGCTTCGACAAGTCCAGCAGCCTTAGCAGCTGCGACCAGCGTACTGAAGTTGCAGGCCTTAACTGCGGTAGTAGGAATATCGTCCGTCGCTGGCAGAATGACCTGATCAATGACGTGAATGATACCGTTGCTGCAACGGATGTCGGTTTTCACGACGTTTGCATCATCTACCTTCACGTTGCCATCGGCCACAGCGATGTCGACCTGCTGACCGTTCAGCGTTTTCGCGCCGTTGAGTTTGACAACTTTCGCCGCGGGGACAATTCCCTTAGTCACGTGATAGGTCAAAATGCTGACCAGTTGATCTTTGTTTTCGGGCTTGAGAAGTGTTTCGACCGTTCCCTTGGGCAACTTCGAGAAGGCCGCATCAGTCGGGGCGAAAACTGTGAACGGCCCCTCAGATTTCAACGCCTCTACCAAATCAGCCGCTTGCAGGGCCGCAGCAAGTGTCTTGAATGATCCCGCTCTCACCGCTGTATCCACAATATCCTTTTCCTGCCCAACAGCCGGGCTGCATATAACGGTGACTGCGAACAGAGCCGACGCCAACATCGTGGTTCTTTTAAACATGCGACTAATTCCCTAACTTCTTTTTGTTTCTGGAGTTAAATACCGTAAACCGAGGGTTGATTGACTGAAACCTGTCATGAACGCTGGCCAAATTCGTTCAAAACGTTCAGTGAATTGAAGACGTACGCTCCAACATGGCAATCCCCCAATGGGGCAAATAGTTGAAATCGCTTCAAGAACGTTGGCGCGTCGACCGCCAAGTCAGTCGCGGAGTTGCCGTCGCAAATACCAGCGCGTGGCGAATTTTCGATAGGCAAACATCAAATACAGATTCGGACGAGCGAACAAAATCCGCGTGACGATTCCCCAAAATCCCGATCGATGCTCGTATTCGATGTGTTCATTGATTGCCGTGACGTCATCCGTCACACGAGTGAAGGAGTGCGTATGACGCCATTGCGCAGCGGGCCCTTCCTCCTGAACGTCTGTGAAACCGTGCTCCGAAACGTCATAGTGCACAGCCTTCCAGCGTAGAGGCAGCGGCCCCACCCAGAGCGTAAATTTTGAAACCGATCCTTCCATCAACGGCTCGATTTGATGTAGCTGAACAATCGTGGGGGGAGGAGTGAGACGCTTGAGCGCCCGGGTATCGGAATGAAATTGCCGAACGGCTGTCAGCGGTGCCTGAACCTGGAAATTATAATCGAACACTGGCATCGAATATCTATCTACCCTCGAATTGGTGGGTGTGCGGACTCATAGAGATGTTGAGGGCGTTGTAGTCTAATTCGCATGTTCGCAAAACAAAATTGAATCACACCGGCGAACCGCATGGGCGATTTTTCCTGGAACAGAATTTGATTTCGCCGGGTGGGGCGATGTTTCCAGTCGGTTCGTGGAGTATTCCGTATGGGGGGGGCTTGAGTGCGACCATTGACTCGAAAACTGTCGTTAGCCAGATTGTTTACCCCAGTGAAACGGACGCTCATTTAATGGTCAGTGACGAATGCCGACTGGCCGCCTAGAAACACATCGCGGAAAAAAACGCATAAGCAGCGAACTTGAGCAGAAGTGCTTGCGCTCAGTGACTGGTCTAACGTGCTGCGTCAGTACAGCCAGGGCAGACCGAATAGAGAAGGCAGGGAGCCGTTTCATTTTCCAATAAATTGAGCCGGGCAGCCATTATCTCAAGTTCGACCCAATCCGTCGGTTCGACAAGACATTTCTTGCAACAGCTACACATCGTCAACTCGTCCGTCGTTCGCTTTGTGCTGGGCTCGAGTAGTGTAAATCTTGGTTGCAATTCGACTCGCAGCAGCACACTTCGATAATACAATGTGCCTTGCGGTTCGCATGAAATCGTCAGTTGCATTTGACGTTTCAGGTTCGGCGAGTCACACCGAATGGGAATGACCGATGATCGGCCCGTTAAGCGAATTCGCCGATGAATCTCCTGGTACAAACTTTGCGTAGTCGCATCCGCAAAGAACTCCCAGAGGCTGCGCCCTTGGACGGACTTCTCGGTTAACTCCGCGGCACCGTTTTCGCGTGCGAAGGCTAACCAAGCAGCGTCAACCCACACCAAGTCATCGCAAGCATCGACGCGATAGCAATAAGTCGAAAAGCTTGGATTAATAATCATTGCGTACATGCCTGAATATCAAGCGATCGTGACACGCTTCCTTGTAATTGTACCCTTGGCAATCTCTATGTGCGAGACCTTTATCAAATCGTCTCTCCGCACAGCGGCGCAGCGGCAAATGACAATCACCGCCAACGGGCCCCTCAGACCCAAAGTGCATGAATGTGAGGTTTTGTTGTGGTCCGAGGATCGGTCCTGCCTACAAAACTAATTGAGTTGCAGACACGCACTTCATGGACTCAGTTGGGCAAGCACGTATGCCTTGCCCCTTTCTAATTCGACACGCACCGGTCTCCGAGGAATACACAATGTCACGGAAACAACTAGCGAAGTGGCTTTACGTAGCCGCCGCTGGAGCTTCTTTTTTACTCTCCGTTTCTCTCTGGTTTAGCGGCAGTAAAGAACAGGGCGCGTTCGTAGGTTTATGGGTCCCTTCGATCCTCTCGTTTGGCACGCTGATGATGGGAGGCCGCCATGAGTGAAACAGCATTATTTATCTTGGGCTTCTTAGTTTTTGGTACCTCAATTGCCGCCACAATGATCCTGACGATCGGGGACTAGTTGACGCCTGCTGATTCGGGCCACTTAAGCCGTGATCAATTGTCGTACCCGGCTCAAAGATCTCTGGACACGAGCACATGAAAGAATTCAGTTGGCAGCATGCGGGACCTGGGTTCGCCTGGCATCTTCCGGTCTAATCCAAGCCATCGCCTTGCGGCATCCGAAGCTAATCCCGCGACCGGCGAAAGAAATCTTCAATGACTTAAATGTCGAGAGTGAGAACTTTCGGTTGCATGGCATGGGCCAAAACGCATCAACCAATTTCGCCCCAGACTGCCTGCAAGCTACGATCGACAATTCTCTAACTTCAGCATGATGTGTGCTTCAGACGGCCGGCCAACTGATGCGTAGCACTTGGGCACTCAAACCCGAACACGACCTCACAGTACTATGTGAGCTCCCCAGACGCGGTGCAGGCGGCGGCTCGTCGGAAAGTCGTCGGTGATACCAGCCAGGCGGAAGAGGGTTGAGCATGGTCGGGGCTGGTCAGTGGAATTTTGGTGCTGCGTGGAAATGCGAAGAGGCTGCAGAAACGGCGGGGACCGTTTTTGCAGCCTGTTTTGAGGGTTTCTGTGAAGTAGCCGAGGGGGGACTCGAACCCCCACGCCCTTTACGGACTCGGGATTTTAAGTCCCGTGCGTCTGCCAATTCCGCCACTCGGCCTCGTGTTTCATACCAACAGGTTACGTCATTTCTCGATGGGTTTCAAACTTGCGTCCCCGCCAATTCGAAATCAACTGGGTCGCTTCAGTACGTCCGGAACAAACAAACGGTCAGTTTGATTCATCCGAGTCCTTTCGGCCATGTTAATGTATCTCTGAGTCGTGGAAAAGGCAGAGTGCCTCATCTGGGCTTGCAGTTCGACTGCTGACAGGTTGGCCGCATTCTCGGTGGCAAATGCCCGCCGCTCATCGTGGAATCCGTACCGATGGCAAGAGGGAATGCACTCGCCGTGCCGTGGATCTTCGGTGCGTTTCAATGTATGACCCAGCAGGTGACGGCGGTGCTAACTTACTAGTGCACCGACTCACGATTAATAACAGGCGATCAGTGGCTGTATCAGCCCCAGAGGATGCATTCGGGACTGGCCGGCGCAAACGACCGGACTTCAATAGGCCCCTCACGCCATCAACGGCCCGCGTCCGGCGGCGCGGCGGGCATCTGCTACTTGGCCAGCGTGAAAACTGGAGTGAATCGACATCGCCCCGAAGCACGCTCCCACCGTCCCGAAAAACGGTCCAAATTCTTCTGGAGCGTGACTCGGTTTGTCGAGGTCCGCGTCAGTCAGCGTGCCGAGATGCGCCAGCGTCGCGGCGCGGATGGTTTCGAATTTGACCATCAATTCGTCCATCGTCGGATATTGGTCTGCATCAAGCGTGGGAGTGCTGCCCATCGCGAACAGTTCCTGCAACTCCGGGAAACGATTGGGCTGTCCCAAGATAAAGCCGTCCAGCAAATCGCTTTCGGCGCATGTGATATGCCCCAGAATCCAGAGCGGATGATTCCCGCCCGCTGAGGTTGGCTGCGTGAGCGGCGCATCGCTCATATCGCTAATCAGTCCCATCGCCCAGTTCTTGCTGTTTTCCAACGACATTTTGATGAATTCAATCGCGGTCATGTTCTGTCTCCTTGGTTTTTGAAATGGTTGCGAAGTCCCTGAGCCGCACTTGACGTGACTTATTTGTCACGTTACATTAAAATCACATGTTAACCGCTGTGCAGAATACGTCAAGTCAAAATTTTGCCTGCAACTTTCGTGAAGCCGCTCGTTCCTGCGAGAGCGGAGTTTCGACTTCTCCTCAGAATGACCACGATCATGAAAACCTCGCCTGTGAAATTGCTGCTCGGTACGATCGGTTATCTCTGCATCACCTTTCCGCTGGCCTATGTCTGGCATCTTGTTGCATTCAAGGCGACTTACGAACGGCTCCATTATTTCTCGCGCTCCGAACCGATCATCGCGTTTGGCTTTGCCGCTATTTTGTTGCAGGGAATATTGCTGTCTTGGATCTATCCACAACTTTGTCGCGGTACGACATTTTACGGAGGTGTGCTCAAGTTTGCCGGCATCATGGGGGGCTACCATTGGTCCATGCACGTCCTGGCGGCCGCTGCGAAACAAAATATTCAGCCGCTGGGCATGTGGTTTCTCATCGAATCGACTTACCTAGCGATTCAATTTTTCCTCGGCAGTCTGTGGCTCGCATGGATCTATCGCACCAATGCTGTCGAACTCGCAACCGGCGAATAAATGTGAATTCACAATTTCTGGAACGACTTGTTAAAAACGATAATGACAAAAGGAGAAAACCATGCCCGAAACGCAAGATCTCTCAGTCGATGTGATTCAAACCGTAGATATCAACGCCGCGATCGGGGATTCCTACCAAGCATTGATCCGTCGACTGACCGATGAAAACTCGACGCCCGACAACAAACCGTTGCCGATGGTGCTCGAACAATGGCCGGGCGGCCGCTGGTTTCGCGACTTGGGAAATGGCCAAGGGCATCTGTGGGGCTTTGTGCAGGTGATCAAGCCACCAACACTGATCGAAATTCATGGCCCGATGTTCATGTCCTATCCTGTCGCTGGGCACATCCAATTTCGACTGACACAAATTCCCGGCGGCACCGAATTGTATTTGCGGCATCGCGCACTGGGGCAGGTGGAAGAAGAGCACCGTGAAGGCGTGACGTATGGCTGGGAGTATTTTGCCAACACTGTCAAACAACTTGCGGAGTGAAATGATTTCTGATGGCGAAGAACCTGGACCACATTTGGAAAGCCTTGTCGGATCCCACGCGGCGGGAAATCCTTGACTTGCTACGAGACGGCCCTCGACAAACTACGGAAATCGTGGAAAAGTTTCCGCAGTTGTCCCGCTTCGGAGTCATGAAGCATCTCGACACGCTTCGTGAAGCGGGGTTGGTGCATACACGCAGTGAAGGCCGCCTTCGCATCAATTCGCTCAACGTGACCCCCATCCGGCATATCACAGAACGCTGGATCAGCAAGTACGAGGCGTCTTGGACCAACACGCTGTTGCGCGTTAAGGAGTCCGCCGAAGCCAGCGCATCGGAGAACTCGCAATCATCAACCAAACGCGCTTAAACTCAAATTACGGCACCTGCTACCGTGCTGCTGGCCTCACTCATAGAAAAACGGTCGCCTACCGGATTTTGTTTCGGCAGACGACCGTTAGAATTTCTATCGAGGATTTCCCGCGGCGATGTTTTGCGTCAGGCATCAATTGCCCGAATTGACAACGCCGGCCAGTTGGGCTTTACGGATGATGGAATTTCGTTCTTTCACGTATTCCTCGTGCCCCGGTTGGCGACGGATGGCTTCGTCGATGTCGGCCAGTGCCCCTTCGAACCACTTAATGTCCTTATTCATGGTGCCGAGGTCTTTCTTAACCGTCGCACGTAATGCCAGGAAATAAGCAGCATTTTTGCCTTCGAAGGCGACCTTCACAACGTCCTTGTCCTCAAGAACCGTGATGGCCTGCTTGAGGACTTCGGTGTTTTCGCGGAAGCGGGCGACGTTGATGCTCTGCCGTGCGAAGTCCAACAAAATCGGCAATGCACGAATGTTGAAGCTCTTCAAATGCAACTCATTCGCTTTGGAGTAGTAACTGAGACTGGCTTCGTAACATGCCGCCTGATCCTCGCGGGTGAGTTTGACGCGGGTGACGTACTCGTCGACCATTTTGGCACGAGTGAGATAAATCTCCCAATACCAAGGAGCCGTTTCTTCCGCTTTGGACATTGCGTCAAAACAGTCAGAGAATTCTCCCTGTTTGTGATGGGCACGTGCCTGACTCATCAGATCGATCGCGGACTGCAGTTTTGCCACTTGCGGATTTTGATTCTCGATAAAAATCGGCTCAGGCATTTCGGCTGGAGCATGGTTGATTTTGTCGGTTAACTGAAAATGTCCCAGCATGTCCCACAGAGCATCCACACGAATTCCATAGGCGACCTTGGTGCCGTCCTTGAGGTTCGTCACGGCATGATTGACGACCACCACGCGGCCGTTATCCAGAAAGATCGGCGAACCACTAAAGCCGGGATAGTTTGGACCAGAGTAGACCACGCGACGGCGGTTTTCCACACGTTGGTCTTCGGGGTGTCCATTCAGTTTTTCCAAACGGCTAACCGTCCCCGTGACGAACGTGGCTTGCGCGAACTGTCCACTGGCTGCTTGCGTGTTGTAGGCCGGATAGCCGTACATCCCAATTTCGGCACCGACGATGGACTTGGCTTGTTCCGGATCAGCCAGGATCACTTCGGCCGGCAGATCAGGACCAATTTTTTCCAATTGCAAAATCGCCAAGTCGGTTCCACGCGCATCCACCGATCCCACCTTGGGATCCTGGGATTTCATGACGGTCTGATTGTCTTGATGCATCGTGCGCAGCGTATCGGGGTGGAACCAGCGGCGCGTCACTTTGTACTCGGTGCGGGTTTCGTTCAGCACCACGGTTTCGGCAATATCCGCGACATGCGCGTTGGTGGCCAGCAGTCGGTGTTTTTTGGAAATGACGAAAGCTGTGCCGTGCGATTTGTTTTTGCTGTCTTTGACCAACAACACCGCTCGCTTGTAACGATCCACCGCGGCTTGAAAACCCTTGGTAGCGGGCAATTCCGGCGTGGTGATTTTTTTAGCGGTGACAGTCTTCTTCATCGAAGGCGATTTTGGATCGGCCTTCACCGGCGCTTCGTCCTCGGCCTCCGACTTGCGGAAGCGGACTTTCATCTCGGTCGAGAGTTTGGCGGTTTTGTCTTTCGAGGTGATCTTGCCGATCAGCAAGCCTTCGTCGTTGGAGGCAATTTTACCCTCGGCGATGATTGCTGTCCCTAAACCTTGGGGAAGTTCGACGTAGACCTCAAACGTGGCTCCCCTTTTGAGAGCTGCTGATTCGTCGCTGGTGAGCACCAATGACGATCCACGTACGGCCAAGATCGCGCCCTCTGCCAGATAGGGCGACTCAGCCGGTTTTTCTGTTACCGCCGGTTTCGCTGCTTCGACAGGTTCCGCCACTTCAACCGCTTCAGTAGCCGGCGCGGCTTGTGCTGCCTCGGCTTCGGTGTCAGTAGCTGCCGCGGACGGGGCCTCGTCTGCGACTCCTTGTTGCGGGACATGCGCCAGAAAGAGCGACGCGAACCAAGCGAATATCAGCAGGCTGCATTTTCGATGCATAATCATCCCCTGTTTGGAAGTTGAGATGGCCCAATTGTAGTCAACAGATCGTTTCGCTGTCGGCCCGCACGCACAATCATACACACTTTTAAGATGGAAAGTCGCCAAAAAAACCGGACATGAGAATCGAGTCGAATAGGATATTTCTTGCGAGTTTTTTGAATGACCGGATGACGAACCGTGAGCGGCCACCATCTCTAGCCGCCGATCGAAGTGCAAACCACGTACCAGTTGGATCAGCCAGACCGACAATTTTTGGTGCAAAGCATTACAGCGAATGAGCTTGTGGTATCGAGTGCCCTCTGGCCGTGCCGCGAGACCCCTACAGGCTCCTCTCAAAATCTAAGCAGCAAGCGGTGTAAATGCGGCAGTTGCCCCAGTCGCCTCAGGTTTCAGTGAATGACGCCGACAGGCCGGTTCCGTTCCTCACCACACTGATTTCGCCGTCCTTTTCTCCAGGCTGTTCCGGAATTTCCCCCGATTTCTCCGAAAAACGCATTTTTTATCCATTGCCGTGGCGTGCTGGAGCGCGAACTGGGCATTTCAGTGTAGAGCGGTAACAAATCGCTCACCGCAACGCTAAGCAACTTATCAAAACAAACCTTCCCCCCCCTCAACCCACCGCACACAAACACAGAAGGAACTTAGTCATGGCTCTCTCCCCCAACCGTAACATGAAGTTTGAAGCTCTCGAAGATCGCCGCGTGATGACCGCCAATGTCGACATCGACTTGGACGACGGCATCCTGACGATCGAAGGCACCGACGAAAACGACATCGTCGAAATCACCTACGAATACGACGACGGCCAGATCGATGAAGTCGTCGTCACCGTCTACGACGAAGATGGCGACGTGATCAAAGACAAAGACTACGACGTTGAAGATGTCAATTGGATCGTGGCCGACTTGGGCGACGGAAACGACAGCATCGTCAACAACACCGACATCAACATGAATGCCAACGGCGGAGCGGGCAACGACACGCTCGTCGGTGGTTCGCAAGCCGACAACCTGTTCGGCGGCGACGGCAACGATGTCTTAAGCGGCAACGACGGGAACGACTACCTAAACGGCCAAGCCGGTAACGACACGATTCATGGCGGCAACGGCAACGACCAACTTTACGGCGAAGCAGGCAATGACGTGCTCTCCGGCGAAGACGGAAACGACAATCTCCGCGGCGGGGACGGCAACGACATGATGTATGGCCAAGCGGGCAATGATACGATCCGCGGCGACGACGGGAATGACTACCTCAACGGCGGAGCGGGCAATGACTACATGTACGGCAATGACGGGAACGACCGGATGTTTGGCGGAGACGGCAACGATCGCATGTACGGCGGAATCGGCGGCGACCTGATGAACGGTCAGGATGGTTTCGATTCGCTGTATGGCGAAGCGGGCAGCGATTCGATGTACGGAGGCGATGACTACGACCGGCTCGACGGCGGAGCGGACCGCGACTTCATGTACGGCGAAGCCGGCAACGACGTGGTGCTGGGCGGAACCGGCAATGATTACATGCGTGGCGGAGACGGCAATGATTCCATCTGGGGCCAAGACGGGGCCGACAGCATCTACGGCGATAACGGGAACGACCAACTGGTCGGCAATGCAGGCGACGATTACATGCGGGGCGGAAACGGGAACGACCGCATGTGGGGCAGTAACGGTAACGATCGCATCTACGGTGATGCCGGCAACGATTACCTCTACGGAGGGAACGACAACGACTACATCAATGGCGGACTCGGAGCCGATCGCCTGTACGGGCAAAACGGTAACGACACACTAGATGGCGGGTACGACGCGAGCAACTACGACTGGCTGTACGGCGGAGCGGGTGCGGACAATCTGCGTCAAAACCTGAAGCGGATCAATCCCAACTCCTACTACTACATCTCGACGGCTTACCTGTCGGATTACAACGCCAGTGAAGACACGGTTTCCTATCGCTACTTTGGCTAGGAATCACAAAAGTGGGGTGGGGCGATGCCTCGTCGCGGTGCAAACCGCGGCGGGGCTTATTTATTTGCTGTATCGCTGAAAGAGCTTTGCCCTCCTGATTTTTTACAAAGCCGGTTTCAGCTATGATGGTCTCGCGTAACGGATCATAGCAGAACCTATGCGACGCCTAAAAAAACCATTGGATCATGCGATCACAAGCACGATGTACACACAGAACACTTCACCAACTAGCTACGACACGATGAAAATTTACCACAACCCCCGCTGTTCCAAGAGCCGACAAACGCTGCAGTTGATTCGCGATGCCGGCATCGAACCGGATGTCGTCGAATACCTCAAAACACCACCAACCACAGACGAGTTGGACGCGATCCTGAAGAAGCTAGGGATTGAGCCGAGCGCTTTGTTTCGGACTGGCGAGGCCATCTATAAGGAACTTGGCTTGAAGGGGCGTGAATTATCGCGTGAGGAAGCCATTGCGCTGCTGGTCGAGCATCCCCAACTGATCGAACGTCCCATCGTCGTCAAAGGCCGCCAAGCCATCTTAGGACGCCCACCGGAAAACGTGCAGGCATTGTTGCCGCAATGAGCCGTCATTTTTTCTTCGGCGGCAGACGAATCCGCAGTGAACGGATTTGCACATCCTTGGCTCCGTAGCGCGTATCATAGGTGCCGACAATGATTTGGCCCCGTTGATAATTCGGCAGTGGCATGTCGCGGATCACGGCGGTTTGTTTCCCAACTTTCAGATTCAACTTTTTGTTCTCAACGCTCAGCCAAAACGGCTGTTCACCCTTCCAGCGGTACTTGTGTAACTCTTCGCCGCTATTAAGTGCGTCGTGATCCTCGAATTCTGTGGCAAACCAGGGGCTGCCGCTTTTTTTGAACGTGATGTTATACAGCCCGTATCCGTTGCCGTCTTTCCAACCCAGCAGCCAAAACCAACCGCCCACGCTTTCGGCGTTGATCCGTCCTTCCAACTCAAAGTCCTCAGCCTCGGCCAAGGTCAGTGCCGCATTCGCACCGGCAATGCGTCTGACTAGTCCGCCCTGAATCCCCCATTGACCGTCGGTTTTGAATTTGCCCAGTTGGTACGCATCGCCCGGCCGGGGACCAACAAATTCCAACGTATCGTTGGCCAGCACCGGGAATTTATCGAGCGGGATGACTGTCTTCCTCTTTGTCGGTTGGCCGGAAAAAAGGACCTGCCAGTTTCGCTCAGGAACCAGCGGTGTTTTCTTTTGCCCCGCCTTGCCTTGGGCAAACGCGTCACCTGCGATCCCGTTCATTAGGAAGAGGGCCAAGGCGACAAAGCCGACCATGTTGCCGGGATGCCTAATAGTGAAGTGCGAATAGCGAGCAGCCATATCGTGCCACCGATCAAAGAGACGACGAACCTCGATCCACGCGACACGGCGTAGAAATGCGCGTGGCACGACATCTCTACCATCATGCACTAGATCGCCGCGCTATGCAAATAATGGCAGCATCGGGTGGCCGGAGTAGACAAATTGCGGGCGGCCGGAGCGGTCGGGCACCATGAGTTCTGCAGGGATACCAAGTGCATGGTAAATCGTCGCCGCGAAATCCAGCGGTGAGACCGGATTGTCCTTGGGTGCGGCCGCTTGAGCATCGCTGCTGCCATAGACTTGCCCGCCGCGAATCCCACCACCGGCCAACAATCCGTTGTAACATCGCGGCCAATGGTTCCGCCCCGCATTGCTGGTATCGATTTTCGGATTGCGGCCGAACTCACCCACCCAAGCCACGATGGTCTCATCCAGCAGGCCTCGTTCCTCAAGATCAACCAGCAGTGTTGACAAGGCTTGATCCGCAGGCGGGACGAGATCTTTTTTCATACGATTGAAATTGTTGCCGTGCGTATCCCAGAAATTCTTGCCGTCGTTGTGCCAATTGATTGAGACGAACGGAACGCCTCGTTCGACGAGCCGCCGCGCCATCAGCACGCACTGTCCGTGCAGGTTCCGCCCGTAACGATCGCGGACCGCATCCGGTTCTCCGTTCAAGTCAAACGCCTGCCGAGTGCGGTCTGAACCCAATAGTTGAAACGCTTGCTGTTGTTGCCCGGCGACATCGACGACCTGTGCGGAGCGGTCCAGCGCCGCCCGCTGGGCATCGACCATGCCCAACAACGCGCGGCGATCTTGCAGACGGTCGGCCGACATCCCATCGATCAATCGCAGCGCGGGGACATTCCAATCCGGTTTGCTCGGGTCGCCTGTGACCAAAAAGGGATCGAACTTGTGACCCAGCCAGCCACCATGTTGTCCCGGCGCGCGGCCGCCCGGGGCTGCGGGGTGCAGCGCCAACCAGGGCATCGTCACAAACGAGGGCAGCGTGGCCGGCATGGGCCGCAGTCGCGACATCATGCTTCCCATGTGCGGCGTGTCTTTTTCACTGGGGGGAGCCGCATCGCTGTTGATCACCGGCGCCCAATGTCCCGTGAGCGTGGCATGTCCGCTGGAGAGATGCGCCGGGTCGGTATGATTCAATGAACGGACGACCGCCACTTTGTCCATCTGCTGCGAAAGGTTCTGAAACAGCTCGCAGATCTGCACACCGGGAGCGGCGGTATCGATGGGATTGAATTCCCCCCGCACTTCGGACGGCGCATGCGGTTTGGGATCAAAGGTTTCTAGTTGACTGGGGCCGCCCCACATGAACAGAAAAATACACGCCTTGGCCGATCCAAAACCGACCGGTCCCGAACCAGCGTCTCCCGCTCGCGCGACGCGGGGAAGACCAGCGCCCAGCAAGCTTAGCGCACCGGCTTGCAACAGATCACGACGATTCAGTCGTGACTTGGTGCGGAATTCGTGGCAACTCTGGCGGGACATTCTGCAGTCTCTTTTTTGACAGGCAGTGTTCAACACGTAAAGATTCGTTTATATTTTCATTTTCGGACTTATCTGTGTCAAGCTGGAAGTGGAATCGCCCTCAAAAGCTTGAATCCGCTATAATATTTGTTGATCGGCAAGGATGGATCGATCAAGACGGTGATGGAATCAGCACGGCCCTCTAGAAACGTATTGTCACACGGCGAGAATTTCGCACGAAGTCGTCAGGAATTCGTGCGAGGCTGATGAGCCTCGAATCGACAATCGCAATACGATTTTTAAAGCAGGCACAGGCATCGTAGCGAATTCGACCTGATTTATTGGGTGAAATCGCTGTTTCAAGGACGAGGAGAGTTTCCGCAAATGAGTCTTCCTATGCAATCGATGTGGCGCAGCCGGCGCGCGGTGTGGACGGTGCTGATGCTGGGGAGTTTGCTCCCGTGCCGCGTTGGTTTGGCCCAGCAATTCATTCCGGGTGGACCCGTCCAAGCGATGGCGCCCGCTGATGTCTTTCCGCAACACTCGAAACTTGGACGACAATTGCTGATGGCGCAGGACGAGTTGGCGGCGAAGAATTATCGCGTCGGCTTACGTCGCCTGGGGCTGATTGTCGGCAGTGAACCGGTCCGCGGCACTCCTGACAACCAGCCGCTCAGCGAGGATCACTTCTATTCTGAAACGCCCGATGATCTTGCCACGTTTGGGAGCCTCAAGGCATCCGCGCGAGAAATCATTGCCGCACTTCCTCCCGAAGGACTTGAGGTCTACGAAGATCTGTATGGCCGCATGGCACAGGCGGAATTGCAGGCGGCTAGCGCAGCGGGAGATTTCGAAAAAATGGCCGAAATCGCGCGGCGGTATTTTCACACCGCGGCCGGTTACGAAGCGGCTTATCAAGTCGCCGCACATCACATGGATCACGGGCGCCCCATGGCGGCTGTGCGGGTTTTTGGAGAATTGCTCAAACAGCCCCGCGCCATCGAGCGCTGGGAACCGATGTTATCAACCAAGGCGGCCATTTGCTGGGCGCGAGCAGGGCGGATCTCCGAAGCAGCTGACATCTTAGCGGCGTTAAAACAGCAACAGAACGCGGATCACATTCTGCTGGGCGGTGCTCGACAACCCTTGTTTCCCGATCCAGCAGCCGAAGCGGGAAGTCTTGCCGAGATTTTTGGTCCAGCCCAATCAACGAGTCGGCGGAATGACGACTTGAGAATGGTGGGGGGCAATCCGGCCCGAAACCAGTTACAGGCCGACAGCTTTCCTTTCCTGCGCCCCACATGGCAATCGGCAGTGTCGGATAATGCCGGCGTCCTCGATATCCTAAACCATTGGAAACGCGCGCTGGCCGATGCGGAGGACCTGAGCATTCCCGCCGTCCGTCCGTTACTGGTCGATGATCTGTTGCTCGTTAAAATCTTGGGCGACGAAGCCCTTCCGACCGGATCAAAAATTCGTGCCTACGATGCACAGAGCGGTGCGGTTCGTTGGCAGACGGCGCCCAATGCCACCTACGATCCCATGCCGCCGAGTCCGACCTATAACGGCGGTCCCTCGCCCGGTGTTGAGGATATCAAGCGGAATACCGTTGCTGAGCAACGCGCTTGGCACGATCACACTTTTGCTGATCTCGCCAGCGACGGTAAGTCGGTCTATAGCGTCGAAGAATTGGACGTCCATAAGACCTCAAACGCTATGATCACCGCGTCACTCAGGGTTTATAACTTACTGTGCGCCTATGACCTACAAACCGGAAAAGCTCTCTGGGAAGTCGGCGGCGGGCCGGGCGAGATTGCGCTGCCGTTGGCCGGGACATTTTTCCTGGGGCCACCGTTACCCCTAGATGGACGTCTGTACGTGATCGCCGAACAGGATCGACACATCCGGCTGCTAGTGCTCAACCCGGAAAACGGCGAACTGTTGTGGGCGCAAAGTCTCTTCGTGGTCAATGCCGGACAGCAATCATTGGTGCTAGATGTCTGGAGGCGAGTGGCCGGTCTGAGTCCAGCGTACTCTCAAGGTTTGATCATTTGTCCCACGGGAGTGGGAGGCGTTGTAGCGTTTGATGTTGAAAGCCGCGAACTCCAATGGCATTTCACCTACGACAATGGCTCCGGCCCGGCCCGGACACCACGGCGGTTTGCCGCGTCGCCCTCCTCGCACCGCATGATGCCGGGCCAGGAAGGTCAACGTTGGTTGAATACCACACCGTTGATCGCCGAAGGGCGAGTACTGATCGCGCCGCTGGATGCGCGGCAATTTTACTGCATCGATGTCCTCACCGGCGAACTCTTGTGGCGTAAACAGCAACTCGACCGACTGCAAATCGTGGGTGTACAAGATGGAAACGTCGTTGTGTTGGGCAAACACGAACTCGAAGTGTTTCAGCTCGAAACGGGCGAGCCGGTTTTCAAAGCACCAATTCCCATTCCATCTCCCAGCGGACGCGCTGTGCTTGCCGGCGAAAACGTACTAGTCCCGTTGAGCAGCGGCGAACTGGTCGCGATTGATCTGGCGTCGGGATCGATCGTCAACCGCGCGGCGACGCCTGACGGCACGGTCCCCGGAAACCTGCTCTGTTTGCCCGACGCGGTTGTTTCACATGGGCTCACAGGGATGGCGGTTTATGAAGATTTCAGCCGCGCCAAAGAACGTATTGCCGCTCGACTTCAGGAAAACCCTAGTGACTTGCAGGCGTTGCTGGCCAGCGCAGAGATTTCGCAACAAGAGGGCGGCCTCGCTGCGGCAATTGCCGGTTTTCGTCGGGTCGCAGCAGCCACTAACGACTTAGCCGCTCAAACCCAGTTGCTCGATTTGTTACTACAGGGCTTGCAAACTGATTTTGCCACATATCAAAACCAAACGACGGAAATCAGGACCTTATTACAAGGTGTTCAGTCGGAAGCCGCCAGCGGTTCGGATAATGTCACTGATTTAGTTGTTGGTGCTCTTGATCCTATTCAGCAAGATGCGGCGTTACTGGCCCAACCAGATCGTCGGGGACTATTTCTACGCAGCCTCGGTGAAGGTTTTGCCGCACAAGGGAATCCGGCCGCCGCGATGGAGGCTTATTTGGAGTATTCCTCTACGGGTCGCGGGGATTGGTTTGACGAAGTACAGCCCGGTTGGGGAATTCGCCGGGACCAGTGGTTCGCGGCGCGGCTGTCGGAATTGTTGCACAATGCATCCGCCGAGCATAAAGCCATCCTGAACCAACAGGCAGAGCAGCAACTTGCCACTGCGATCGAGCCCCTCCAGTCGGAACAGTTGCGTCGCTTTGTGGTTCGGTATGGTAACCATCCGTTAGTCGACAAAGCCCTGCGCGCCATGGTCGATGCCACCGCTGATGGGATTCACCCTCTCGAATCCGAATTCGCATTATTGCGCTTGCGGCGCAGCACCGACGAACAGACTGTGGCATTTGCGACCGCAAAATTGGCTGCTTTGTCGATCGATTTTGGTCGGTATTCCGATGCGGCCGGTTACCTGCAAGAACTGAGGTCACTCTGGGCTGAGACGCCCATCTTGGATAAGAAAACCGGCAAAGAACTGGTCGAATCTTGGTCCACCGATCCCCTGGTCGCCGAACGGCTGTCCGACAAATCTCCTTGGCTGATGGGCCGCGTCGATGTGAGCAATGAGAAAAAATCCCAGGTCACGCGCTCAATCGCTCAACCGGTCAATGTGTTGGAGGTCCGCGAGCGTCACAGTCCGCCGCTCGCGCTGCAATGGTCCATGCCAAACGGATCGACAACCGCGACATTGACCGCCCGAGACGGCAACACAACACCGGTTTGGAATGTCGAAGTCCCCACCGGCGATGGAGGCCGAATCAATTTCAACAGTTACGCGCGCGCCTGCGGCGACTTAATGGTGTTGATGTCGGGAAACGAGATCCTCGCCGTGGATGCTCTCGGTTGGCAGAGCGGCACGGGAGTGGATGATGCTCAAGTTTCAAACGGACAGGTGCTGTGGCGCAAATACTTAAGGGGACCGTATCCCCGTCGGGGCGTCGGATCTCGTAGCAACAATTCTTGGGGCTTTGATCCGCGGGGCCGCCAACTGGGCGTGCTGGGTCCGGTGACGACTGAAGGCGTGTTCTACCGGTCGGGCCGATCCATTTTTGCTGTTGCCACCATGACCGGAGAAACGTTGTGGCAACGGGGAGGCGTGGATCGCAATAGCAGGTTGTTTGCCGATGAAGATAGGTTGATGGTCGTCTCGGGAGACGGGAAAACGGTCACGTATTTCCGCATGACGGACGGAGCTGAACTGGGGACCCGCGACTATATTCCTGGAAAGCAACTGATCGCCGCCGTTGATGGGAACGTATTGAGCTTGGCATTCATCGACAATCACTTGGTCATCCAGTTGCAGCACCTATGGTCGGGCGACATGCTCTGGAAACGAGAGTTTCACCTACGCAGTCACTACACGCGTGTGGGACACGATGAATTAGCGGTTTTGTCACCCGAGGGGCAACTGACGGTGTTGAATATCGCCGACGGGACGACGGTGTTTGAAACCGAGATGCAGTACGAGCCTAAAACCAAATCGATCGCCGTCTTTCCGGCCAACGACATCTATACGGTGATTGTCAATCATCCCGTGCCGGGACGCGGAGGTCGCACCGCAGTGCCGGGCAACTCCCGGCAATTGCTGGTCAACGGGACGGTGCACGGTATCGAACGCCGCACGGGACAACTGCTTTGGTCGGAAACGGTTGTTGGCCAAGCATTTGATCAGCGACATCCAAGCGACATTCCGCTATTGTTTTTCGCCAATCGCGTCGTGTCCCGCGTCCGCTCCGCCCGCTTCTCCTTCGCCGTACTCTGTCTGGATAAGCGGACCGGCAAACCGGTCTACAAGATGAATTCTCGCAACGGGCAAGTCTTGAATTACGAGGCGGACCCAGAAGCGCAATCCGTCACGTTGGACCTCAGACAGTCCCTGCTCCGCTTTACGTTTACGGACGAACCGCTTGCACCGGAACAAAACGACCCGGCCGAGAAACCCGCAGAGTAGCGACTGGCTTTGCCAAAATGCCAAAGTTGACTCTGGTCGGTAATTTGCAGAATCGTTCTGGATTCACCGGTTTCTAGTAGAACCGGGTTCGCGGTTTGATTAACGTGTTCTTGGAACTCCGTGCGCCTGCGCGGACTCACATCAAATTTATTTTCCCTTAGGCTGACTCTCAAGGAGTTTGATCACATGGCGGAGGCAACGACTACAGTGCAACAGGATGACATTATCGCGCGGCTGAAATTGAGCGGGGAATGGTTTGCCGCGGCAGCCGAGTTGGAATTTGAAGGTCTCATCGCCAAAGTCGCCGACGACCAGGGAGTGGCAGTCAGCGACGAGGAATTGCAAAGCGAATTCGACGCATTTCGCGCTGATTTGGACCTGCATAAAGCCGAAGAAACCAACGCTTGGTTGTCCAATTCGGGAATCACCGTCGAGCAGGTCGAAGCCATGCTCGAATCAAATATCTTGCAGGCCAAACTGGCTGACAAACTGATCGATGACACACAGATCGATGCCCACTTCAACCAAAACCCGGCTGCGTTCGACTATGCGGAAATCAGCCAACTGGTTGTCGACAACGCTGGTGCCGCTGGAGAATTGGCGCTGAGTATTCGCGAAGAGGGAGAGGATTTTGCCGCATTGGCTGCTGAGCATTCGCTGGATGATTCGACCAGTTCCGATGGGGGCTATTTGGGACTGATTTCTCGCGAAGAAGCGGGCGGACTGCCGGGCGACATCGCCGATCGGATTTTTTCAGCTGACGCAGCCGAAGTGATTGGTCCCTTCGAAGTGCCGGGCGGCGGTCATTTGATCATCCGTATCGAAGAAGTCGGCAAACACGAATTAGACGACGACCTGCGTGCCGTATTGCGGGGTCAGTTGTTCGATGCACACATGGCCCAATTGGCGGACAATTGATTTAGGGGCACACCAGTCGCCGACGGCCAGCGGTTAGGTGTTGTCGTTTTGACTCTATGAATGACTCATAAAGACGACACCTATCGGGTCTGTGGTGATGGGTTTGCTGGCGAGTTTGGGCATTTCCCAATGGGAGCCATACAGATCGTCTCGATGAAAATTGGCCCCTAAAGTGTTATTATGAATAAGCTTGCGAGAAATAAACATCTACGGCTCTGTCCGGTTTTTCTCGATAAGCGTGATCCGATTACCTGACTGGCACGATTCCTGCGATTGTAGTTTACCAGTCAAGTCAAACCGGATCATGTGATCCACCAAGAGAGATGCAAGAAACGACACTCTTTATTGTTGGAGAAGCAAAATGTCATGCGTCAAGATTGAGGATTTGTCCGTCGAGCGAACTTTGGAAGAGAGCGAAACCAACGACATCGTCGGTGCCGGTGGATTCGCAGTGCACACCGGTCCTTACGGCGGAGGTGTACGTTGGAATGGCGGTAGCATCTATTGGGGTAACGGCGGACGATACCGTCGTCCTTGGGGTGGACACCGCGGTGGACATTGGGGTGGGCCTCGCGGTGGACGTCGTGGTGGTCACTGGGGCGGGCCGCATCGTGGACGACATGGCGGTGGACATCACCGTGGCCGACGTCGTCCTTAATCGACAACCGGCAACAGCTAGGGCAAGGCGTGCCGAATCGTACGATTCGGTGACGCCCTCCTAAAGCTGCTTGTCATTTTGCTTCATTATTTCACAGCGGTTACTGATCTCACGGAACGTTTTACAAAAACTCACAACACATTCTTGAGGAGACACAACTGATGTCACGCGTCAAAATCGAAGACTTGTCCGTCGAGCGAACTTTGGAAGAGAGCGAAACCAGCGACATCGTTGGTGCCGGTGGATTTGCTGTGCACTCCGGCCCCTACGGCGGCGGTGTGCATTGGAACGGCGGGAGTATCCATTGGGGTGGTGGTGGCGGATATTATCGCCGACCCTGGCGTGGACATCATGGCGGTCATCACGGTGGTGGACATCGTGGCGGACACTGGGGCGGGCATCGTGGTGGACACCGAGGCGGTCACTGGGGTGGGCATCGCGGTGGACACCGTGGCGGACACGGAGGCGGACATCATCACCATGGTGGGCGTCGCCGACCGTAAATCGTAAATTCAGGTTTCAATCAAAATTGGGCGTACCGGGTTTTCACAACCTAGGTGCGCCCTTTTTTTATCCCGCATAAACCTGCCACGCTCCGCTGGAGCATGGGAAACTGTACCGCTCAGGCGAACCTTGCCAAATCCGCAGCCGGTCGGGACGGCCTGATTGCTGCAATCTGACGCCCTGCCGGTTGCTGGCTCACTTTTTAGGCAACTGTTTGAAGATGTCTCAAAACTGAGTCGATAATTGAGATGGAACAATTTTCGTTGTCTTCGCGTCCGCAGGTGGTCGGGAGCGTTTAAGGCTCTATCTTCCCTCGGGCCGCATCTAAGAGGTCCTTGAAATGCTAAGATCTGTTTTTTGCTCCGTAGGGCTGTTTGTCCTTCTCTGGGGGGCTGCGTTTCTGATGATTGACAAAGTGACGCTGAATATGGAGGAAGCCCCCGGTGCTCGGAGCGGATTCCGTGGTATGTTCAGCAGCGTGGGTATCAAACAAAAGCGAGAGTTCGACCCGCCGGAATGGGCCGCGTTTAGTTTGATGTCGGTGGGAACCGTCACAATGCTGTACTCCGTGGCCTTGCCGAAAAAACCTGGTTAAGCGTCGCGCGCAGCTCGAAGAGACTCAAGGGAAACCGGCAACGACGAGGAAACTCGCGTTGCCGGTTTTTCTGTTTTTATGCGCCCGGACAATGTGCGTCGCCCTAGGGAGCGAGAACGACGTGGACGGGAAAAAAGGAGTGTGTAGTCAGAGTCATTTCAACGGGAGCAATTTTTCGGTTACCAAGCAGGTTTCGGATTTGAATACCGATCAAAAGTCAAAGCTGAATCGTGACCTAAACAACATCTCATGATCTGAGGCGCGAATTTGGTTGATCATCCGTTAATAATGGTGCGATTCCACCATCCCGCGTTAATCTGCGTAGAGCCAAGTTTTTTTCGTGATTTTGATGCCGATTGAATGCTAAATTGGAATTTGGACCAAGTCACACCCCGGGATTACGAAGATGGCCGTTGAAAAACCAATGAGCAACGTTGAGGTGCGTGAAGCGCTAACTCTTCTCTTGCAACGCGAGGAGGAGCGAGCCAAAGGTTCGCGTCGCAAAGCTCGACGTCGCAAGCGTCAGAAGCAGAGAACGAAAGAAGCCGGCATCGCCAAATTGGTCAAGTCGATCGAAGTCATCAAATGGTGCGTGCTGAGTATTTCCACCGTGATGGCGATTTCAATGATTATTGGTATAGCCGTGATTATGGAGTTGACGCGCGAAGCAGAACGGATCAAAGGCGAAGTCGCCGCGATACAACAAGATGCAGAGCGGATCCGTGAAAAGATCAAGCATCCGCTAGAGACAATTGGCGGAACACTTGGCCGAAGGCTGGAGGGCAACATCGGCGACTTCCTCAACACTGATAAGCCCGGCGAGTAGATCTTTTTGATCAACCGAACGCGGTGTTTCGACGATCGTACAAGCGACAGACTCACTCGGTCGCGTGTTTCGATTACTGGAGTAACGTTTTTAGCTCGCATTCTGCAGCCAGCGTTTTTTAAGACATCGCCGCGCCGGATCGCAAGCCAGCGAGCCTCATTACGTCCGAGCCAAAGATGATCAACCTTCTGCGTCCATATCACGCGTTTGCACGCTTTTCGGGCCGAAGGCTCCCAGAGTGACTTGAAAGAGTTGCCACTGCTTCAGCGTCATATTCGTCTGCGTGACCTCGCGCAAACGGCAGACGTGAACGTAGCCATGCCTTGTCGTTGACGTGCTTAAAACGTAGACCGCCGCCAAATGTTCACCTGTTGACTCGTCAACGAACGAACGTGTTAGGACCCCCATTGTTCGTAGCCGATCAGTCGGCCAGTCTACGAGGACAATTTGCGCGGATTCCTTGGCCCGTATGACTTCTGAAAAAAGGCGTTCATCCCAATTGGAGAATCTGCTCCAAGTCGAGTGTTTTTCCACCATCGGCAAAATCACGAATCGAATCACGATTCCTATTAGCGGAGGCAGTAGAAGAATCGAGAAGACGGCCAAAACCACCCGTGCCGGGGGATTCGCAATGAAATCGAAATAGGGAAGGATGGACCCGACGGCCGCAATGAGCACATATAATACGAGCAAAGCGATGATGCCGTGCAGGTAGATCTTCGACAGCAAGACAAATAGCGGCTGATCTAATGTGATCGAGTCGTCGGACTCCTGCTCAGCAGGTAGAACTGGAAGGTTCACTCTTAGAGCTCCTCACCGGTCGTTTCAACAACGTAGTTTGCTGCTGTCGATACGATGGATTATGAAACGCAACAAAACGTTGTAGTTCATTTGCCGTGCGCAAAGGCAGTTTGTCAGGCGTCTCCAATAATTGGGGCACCCTTCGGCAATACAAACGGTAAAGCCCGCGGCAAAACGTCGAACTGAAAAGATTTGCCTCGCACTGGCTCTCCATCGAGATTGAATTGGAGTTCGTCGAGCATTTCGATCTGGAATGATGCGATTTGACCATAGTAGACATAGCGGTTATCGACCCGCTGCGGATTCATGATTTCTTTGAAGAGCGTTCCGAGTTCGCCTACTTCGACATCGTGCACTGCCATCACGTCGAGGAAACCGTCATCAAGTAAAGCGTTTGGTGCAACTTGGTATCCGCCGCCCGCCTGACTTCCGTTTCCAACTGCGATCATGATTAAAGTCCCTTCGTCTTCGCGATCCGGCGAAATGACTTTGCCGCGATACGGATGCATTTTTAAAGCGGTTACCAATCCCATCAATGAATAGGCACCGCCACCTAGGAGATTTTTCATCTCAACCGGTGTATTGGCCGTCACTTCTGCGCCAAACCCACCGCTGGCCACATTCACGAAGATACGGCCATTCATTTGACCAACATCGATGTTGTGGATGTCGCCTTCGGCCGCCAGCAGCAGTGCTGCCTCGGGATTATCCGTAGGAATCCCGCAACCGCTGGCAAAATCATTGGCTGTGCCGAGCGGAAGCACGGCCATGGCGCTGGTCAACGTTCCCTCAGATTGCAGCAGGCCGTTTGCAACTTCATTGACCGTTCCATCGCCTCCGCCAGCAATAACGACATCAACAGAATCGTGAACTGCTTCACGAGCAAGCCGGCCCGCATCTCCACCTTCCCAGGTGACGCGGACCTCAAGCTGGTGCCCACTTTTTCGTACGGCGTGAATTGCCTCACGAATAATTGAGCTTCCTGCGGATTTGCCGTTCAAGATCAACCGCAATGTTCGCCCTGTTGGCGCTATCGTATTCATTCCGCAAGTAACCTCCACATCCCTTCTCAATGACATGGGATTTCGCTTGTCTAGTCTATGGTCGCTACCATCCTGCGACAAGCACGAACAAATGCCGAGAATAAAATGAATAATTCTTAGCCAACACTGGGTGATTCTTTACGCCGTACGACGATTCAATCTCTTCCTGCAGCTTCAATCGCAGCTCCTGTGGAACATACCCGTTCGGTTGCTATTCGTGTTCTGAATCCGGACCAGCGTATTTGTTACTGCGCCAATCCCATTGGCCAGTCGGATACACTTTGGTGAAGGAGTCTGAACCGTCGTGGTAATACACCTCGAACAACTTTCGGTCTTCGGCGACCCAATAGCCGTGCGAAATCAAATCAATGGATGTCCCGTGCACGAGATCGGGCAATTCGCTGGGGAACGGCGGCCCGTTCGCCGCGAGTGTTGCATATGTTTTCGCAAGATAATGCTTCGTCGCATTTATGCGATATCTGGTCCCGACTATCGAAATGGCCGCTACCAGCACAGCGGCCAGAGCGGTGGCCATAAAATAACTGCGAGTTTCAACCCGCCGCATAATTCCTTCAATGACGCCATCGATAAAAGCAACTATGAACACGACAGCACAAATGAAGACGTTTCCAATTTGGTAGCCTTTGTCTTGGATGGTGGCGAATGTGTGCATCCACGCATTCAACGCGAATACCGCTGCTGTAACACCGAGGACCACGCTACCGATGATATGTCGACGCATCGCTTATTTTCTCGCCTGATACCGGAAGCGGAATATCCTTGTTCACCGCGCCTCCGCAAGCGATATTAATATCCCTGCCCACCAGAAGCTGTTGCCACTAGTGGTCTCCCCCTGCGGATGTTAGCATAAATGGGCACACCTTTTTTCAAATAACCGGCAGTTCCCTTAAAACAACGCGGCGATACCATCGCCCCTCGTTCGACGCACAGCAATGATATTCATTCTCGACAACTACGACTCGTTTACCTACAACCTCGTCCAACGGTTGGGGGAAATCGACGCGACGCTCGATATTCATGTCGCTCGCAACGATAAGACCTCCATCGAGGAAATCGAAGCGTTGCAGCCGGAGCGGATTATTATATCGCCCGGTCCTTGCACGCCGCACGAAGCGGGTCTGTCCAAGGCAGTGGTCGAACATTTCGCGCCTCGACTGCCGTTACTGGGGGTCTGCTTGGGGCATCAGTGCATTTGCGAGGTCTTTGGTTGGCAGGTCGTCCGTGCGGAGCGTTTGATGCACGGCAAAGTCTCGCAAATTTATCACGACGGCCAGGGGGTGTTTAGCGGTTTGAACAATCCCTTTGAGGCGACACGCTATCATAGCTTGATCGGCGATCCGACGGATGCTCCCGAGGATATCGTCGTAACGGCCTGGACTGAGGACGAAGATTTCCCTCGCGAAATCATGGGGGTGCGGCATCGGGAGTATCCGTTGCACGGCGTGCAATTTCATCCGGAGAGTTTTCTGACCTTTGAGGGATCGCAACTGTTGCGGAACTTCTTGGACATCCCCAGTAAAAAACAGTGACGACGATGTTCACCGTAGAACAGGCGCTGGACGCCATCATCGCCGAAGTTGCCGACCCTGTCGCGGCGCGCGTGCCGCTCGGCGAATCACTGGGCTTGGTGTTGGCTGAGGATATCGTCAGCGACGTAGATTCACCACCGTTTGATAAAGCATTGATGGACGGTTACGCCGTGCGTGCGGCGGATGTGACATCGGGACGCGCGGAGCTACGGTTTTTGGAAGAGGTCATGGCGGGGCAAGTCCCCACACGGGCCGTTGAGCCGGGATGGGCGACGCGGATCATGACCGGTGCTCCTCTTCCTGCCGGGGCCGATGCGGTTGTGCGTGTCGAAGACACACAGTTCCGCGACTCCGAAGAACCAGCTGTAGTCGCAATCGACGGTGCTCCCGTTACCGTCGGGCAAAGTATCATGCGGCAAGGGACGTCGACACAGCGGGGCCAGCGCGTGCTGAATTCCGGGACGCCATTACGCCCGCAGGAGATCGGCACGTTGGCGGAATCGGGTCGCGATCAAGTGGCCGTTTATCCTCGTCCCCGCGTGGCGATACTGGCAACGGGGGATGAATTGGTTCCGGTCGGCGACATTCCGCAACCGGGGCAGATTCGCAATTCCAATGAATCGATGTTGGCGGCACAAATACAACGCGCGGGGGGCGAACCGGTTCCGTTGGGAATTGCTCGCGATGAGCGCACCCATCTGCGGACACGAATCGAAGCGGGTCTTGCCTGCGATCTGTTGCTGCTTTCCGGCGGCGTTTCGGCCGGAAAATTGGACCTAGTTCCTTCGGAGCTACAAGCCGCCGGCGTGCGGCAGGTGTTTCACAAGGTGCGTGTCAAACCGGGAAAACCGCTCTGGTTCGGCGTGAGCGAGCGGGCCGAAAAAGACGCAAACCCTATCCATAAAGGATGTTATGTGTTCGGGTTGCCTGGAAACCCGGTCAGTAGTATGGTTTGCTGCGAAATTTTTGTACGGACGGCACTGCGCCGGTTATTGGGGATTGAACCACAACGACCGTTGGCGGTGTCGGCACGGTTGGAACATGAGTATCGCCACCAGGGAAATCGTCCGACGTATCATCCGGCTCAAATGGAATCGAGCCTGACGGGTCGCACGGTTTCGATTGTCTCCTGGCAGGGTTCGTCCGATCTGCGGGCGACCACGGCGGCGAATGGTATGGTCTGTTTTCCCGCTGGAGAGGCGTTGTACTCCGCGGGGACGGTCATGGACGTCTATCCTTGGTAAGGCGAGTCGTCTATTATTCCCGGCCGATTGGCGTTTGGGGCCATCGACGAACGATATGCTCCTCTGAAAAAATTGAACTTCCAAGGATGGGAACTCGCGCATGTCGCCCGAAATCATGACGCTGCCGCAATCGAAATCACGTCTTCCGAATACTCCAGTGGCGAACACATCGGATCCGTCGACCCGTGCGTTCATCGAAGCAGCACGGGCACAACCGGCACCGATGCGTGCGGCACTGGCCGCTGGCGGTTTGACCAGTTTGTTGGCCTGGGCCAGTTTTACACCGCTGAATATCAGTCCTTTGGGCTGGGTCTGTTTGGTCCCTTTCATTCTGCTGGCCCGCATTGAGCGGCCCACGCGGCTGATGTATCTGGCGACCTACCTCACCGGTTTGGCGTTTTGGCTGCCGACGTTGCAGTGGATGCGGTTGGGGCATGTGACGATGTATACCGCTTGGTTGGCGCTGGCCGTGTATATGGCGGCTTATTTTCCGGTTTGCCTAGGCTTAACGCGAGTGGCCGTGCATCGGTTTCGCATTCCGTTGGCCATCGCCTTTCCTGTGGTCTGGGTCGGACTGGAATTAGTCCGCGGGCATTTGCTGACCGGATTTGGTTGGTACTTTTTAGGACATACGCAATACCGTTGGTTGGAGCTGATTCAAATCAGCGACGTCGTCGGCGCTTACGGTGTGAGCTTTGTGATGGCGATGATGTCGGCTTGTGTGGCGTTGATCATTCCGCCGCGGTGGTTGGCCAAGTTGCAATTGCTGCCGCCCAATGACGCCAGTCCCACACCTCAAACGATGTTAACGATCCGGGCGCGGGGCATTTTGCTGTGCCTCTCGGTGTTTGTGGCGGTGGTCGGTTATGGGTACTGGCGACGCAGCGCGGCCGATTTTGACCAGCATCCCGCACCGAAAATTGCCGCCGTGCAGACCAATGCCACGTCGGAAGTGAAACACAATCCCAAACAAGTGGAAACGATCTACAATTCGCTGCGGAAATTGACCGGTTCGGCTGTGTTGGAAAAACCGGACTTGATCGTTTGGCCGGAGACGATGTTCCGTTGGCCGCTGTTCGAAGTGGCAAGCAACGTGTCGCCGGCGGATTTGGAAAAGAATATTCCGAGGCAGGATTTGGAATTTTTGCGCGGCTTGGAAGTCAAGCAAAACCTCCATAAACTGAGCCAAATGGCCGATGCCGCAATGGTCATTGGATTGGAAACGGTGGCAGTCGATCAACACGGCATGCACACCTACAATTCCGCCGCATTTGTGAGTCCCGACCGGGGACTCGCCGGTCGATATGACAAATTGCATCGCGTTCCTTTCGGCGAATATCTGCCGTTCCAAGAATCGATGCCTTGGCTGAAGAATTTTTCGCCCTATCCGCCTGATTTTGGGATCACCGCCGGAGCGAAGCCGCAATCGTTTGAGCACGATGGCATCCGCTATGCCCCGGTGATTTGCTTTGAGGATACGGTCCCACACGTGGTGCGTGATGTGCTGTTGGCCTCCGAAGAGACGGGCGTGACCGGCAAACCGGTCGATGTGTTGTTGAATCTGACCAATGACGGGTGGTTTCACGGGTCGAGCGAGCTGGATCAGCATCTGATCACAGCGGCGTTTCGCTGCGTGGAGAATCGCACGCCAATGGTTCGGTCGGTGAATACCGGGATTTCGGCGATTATCGACGGCGACGGTGCGATTCGCTCGCGGGCGGTCAATCGCGAAACGGGCCGCGAAAAGCAGGTGGAAGCGGTCTTAGTCGACCATGTCCCATTGGACAGCCGCCGCAGTTTGTACTTAGCAGGCGGCGATTGGTTTGCTGGAAGTTGTGCGTTTTGCTGCGGATTTCTGGGTCTAGCAGGATTGCTGTCGCGGTGGATTCCCAAACGGGCCGGCGCTCGCCATAATGAGGGTTGATCGAGAAATCCCTCAACTGCCATTAACCCCCGGTTCCACGTATGTTCGTCGACGAAGTGATCATCTATGCCAAAGCCGGAGACGGCGGCGACGGGTGTCCCAGCTTCCGTCGGGAATCGAAGGTGCCACGGGGAGGTCCGGATGGCGGCGATGGTGGTGATGGCGGCAGCGTGATCGTTCAGGCTGAGGAAAACGTCAACAGCCTCGCGAATATCGCCGGCCATCGGCATTGGAACGCCGAACGGGGCGGTCATGGCGAGGGGAAACTTCGCACCGGCCGCAAAGGCAAGGACGCGATCATTCTCGTACCTCCCGGGACGCTGGTCCGCGATCTGGCGCGGGGACATCTGCTCCGCGACCTGAAAGAGGTGGGCGATTCGGTCATTATCGCCAAAGGAGGCCGCGGGGGACGGGGCAACAAGCACTTCGCCACAGCCGTGCACCGCGCTCCACGCGAATTCGAACCTGGTTCTCCAGGGGATGAGCGTAAAGTCACGTTGGAGTTGAAGGTAATCGCCGACGTGGGTTTGATCGGTAAACCAAACGCCGGGAAATCGACGCTACTCAGCCGACTCTCCCGCGCGCATCCGGAAATCGCCAATTACCCCTTCACCACAAAATTCCCGAACTTGGGCCAGGTCCGTGTTGGTTTTGATCGACAGTTTGTCGTCGCCGACATCCCGGGACTGATCGAAGGAGCGCATAGCGGCGTGGGCTTGGGGCACGAATTTCTCAAGCATGTGGAACGCACAAAGATCCTGGTGCATTTGATCGAACCAGACCCGCAGGACCAAACAGATCCGTTCGACAACTATCGGCAGATCCACGACGAATTGCGTCTCTATGATGCGACGTTGATCGAACGCCCGGAAATCATCGTCGTCTCGAAATCCGAACTCCCCGGCGCGGCGGAGTTGGCGGAATTGATGAGCGAAGAACTCGGCAAACCGGTCTTGCAACTCTCGGCAGTGACCGGCAAAGGGTTGCCGCAGTTGATTCAAACTATTCTCGCAACCATGGACGCGAATGACGACAAAGACGCCTTTTGAGCCTGCCTGCCAGTGGATTCGCTTGCGAACGTTACGGTGTAGGCAGGGCAATGGGGATTGCGACGGTCGGAGTGTCGCAGACGGGGCAATGGTCGGTTGCGGGTTGGCCCCAATAGCCGGTTCCCCGATACACGGCTGATACGCCGGTCAGGATGACGCAGACAGCAGCAATCTTGAGCAAGCGGGTCCGTGCGGCGACGCTGAGCGCAGTTGCTCCCGCACCGGTCAGCACCATGATCGGTATCGTGCCGGCCCCGAAAACTGCCATCAATGCCATTCCGCCGGACATGGTTCCCAAGCTAGCGGCGAAGGCTAAAAACGCGTAGACCAATCCGCACGGGAGGAAGCCGGTGAGTAATCCGGCGATGAAGACATTCCAAAGTCCCGGTGCTGTCAAAAACGAACCAAAGAATGAGCGGGCCAAGCAGGTCGCGCTATTAGCGTGCGATTTTCTCCAGACCGGGAGCCAACCGGCGGAATGAAATCCTTGAACGACAAGCAACACGCCGGCCACGATGGAGAGTACCGCCTGGACATTCACTAATCCGCTGCCGGAGTGGTTCAACCGCACGCCTAGAAATCCAACGACCGCACCGGCGAATGTGTAGGTGAAAATTCGGCCGAGGCTATAAATCAACTGCCGGCCGAGATTGTTCTTCCAACTCGACGCTCCCATTCCTATCGACAGCGCAAACCCTCCGCACATGCCGACGCAGTGCGACGAACCTAACAATCCCGCCAGAAATATCAGCGGCCATTCCATCATCCGCAGGACTGCTCCCATATAATTTCTAAGCCGGCATGCGGCGACTGGAGTTGTGCCGACTCGAATTCTGGTTTCTGAATCATGACCCACGCGGCAAACACAAATCCGCCAACAATGTGCAATAGCACGATTAAAAAGCCGACGCCGACGATCGTCTGAATTCCATCATCCATGCGCTGTTTGGAACGCGAGAACTTGGTCGAGATCACGCCGCACACCCAACTCCAATGCATCATGACGTGCAATAAAATGCCAAGCCCCAAGGCGCACAAGATTCCGAATTGAATGCTCAACCAGTGGCCATAGGTCGCCCCCCAGAGCAGCCAGCCGTTGGCGTTAGCCGGTGGTGGAAACACGAATTGGGTGATCGCTGAAACTGCAGCAAGGCAGAGGAACAGCACCATCAACAATGTGTCGAGCCAAAAGTTAAAAATCGTCTTGGACATGTGATTCGAGTATCAGTTGTTTTGAAAGTGATAATGGGTTCTTGCTGTGGAGGAACCGTTTTAAGCGGGCGTCATTACATTTCCGGGCACGGGATCGGTCGGTGCATCGTTGGGCACAGAGGAGTCGCGACTTGGCGCATTATCGGCCTGTGATGACGAGTGATCGACTCCGTTTGCGGATGCTGCTTCGTTGAGTCGCAAGGAATTTGTAATCACGAAAAAACTACTCCCCGCCATCAAAACGGCGGCCCAAGCTGGGTTTAAGAGACCGCAGCAGGCCAGCCCGACTCCCACCGTATTGTAACCAACCGCCCAGGCGAGGTTTTGTCGGATGATGCGGACGGTTCGCCGCGACAATTGCAGGATCCAGGGAATACTGGACAAATCATCGCCCAGTAAGCAAACGGCGGCCGCCTCGCGCGACACATCAGCGCCGCAGCCCAAGGCAATGCCCACATCGGATGCGGCCAAGGCGGGTGCGTCATTGATTCCATCACCCACCATGGCGACCGGTCCAATGTCTCGCTGAGCGGCGGTGATGGCTGCGACCTTATCTTCCGGCAGGAGTTCGGCCTGTACGTTGAGCGACAGTTGCTGCGACAAGGTCCGCCCACGTGCTGCATGATCCCCTGTAAGCACCCCCACATCGAGTCCTTGATTGGAAAGCGTTGTAATCACTTGTCGAGCATTTAAGCGCAAGGATTCGTCGAAGAGGAACACACCGCGAATGTCTCCTCCCCAACCGATGTAGGTCATTGGGGCATCGTTTTGATTCGTGTTTCGGATTTGCTCCTGAAGTGGGGCGCTCAGCGTCTGTCCCCTCTCACGTAGGAATCGCAAGCTGCCCAGGTAGCAATCGCTGTCTGCTGCATCAATGCGGCCCACGACTCCGCGTCCGGCTAGAGATTGAATACGATCTTGGGCATGCGGTGTGGAATTCATGTGTGCGAATTGAATGATTGCGGCGCTCAGTGCGTGTGTGGACGAAGCAGCAAGCATGGCGGCGCGGTGCAGGACGAGTTCTCGGTCTCCGGCAACAAGGAACTTCGCAACCGGTAGGCAACCGGTCGTCAAGGTGCCGGTCTTGTCGAATCGAATCGCCCGCACGCCGGCGAGTTGTTCCATCGCCATTCCGCTGCGAAACAATACCTGCGCCCGCGCCGCTGTCCCCATGGCCGCCCAGACAGCCAACGGCGTCGCCAGTCCCAGCGCACAAGGACAGGCGATCAAGACAACCGACAGCCCCGCCAGTAAACCGCGGTCCCAGGAATGATTGACTCCGTGATAGAGACAAGCGGCTGTTGCCACGAGGATCATCACCGGAAAAAACCATGACGCCAAGGTATCCGCCAAGCGTTGATACCTCCCTTTGCTGAGCCGGGCTTGGCGAACAAATTCGATCAATCGGCTCAACGTGCCGACGCCCGCCGGCGACGTGACTGCGATCAACACGTCGCCCTCCAAGTTGAGCGTCCCTCCTAAGACGGAGTCGCCGACCTGTTTTTCTACGGGGCGGACTTCGCCGGTCAGCACCTGTTCGTCGACCGATGTTTCGTTTTGCAGAAGACGACCATCCACAGGAAAACGCTCACCCGGTAGAACGCGCAGCGCGTCGTTGATGGCGACTTCGGCCACCGGGACGGTCCGCACTTCGCCGTCGCAGATAAGACGAACGGTTTCGGGGATCAGTTTCTCCAGGGCGTCTAAAGCGGTAGTGGCTTTCAGGCGTCCGGCTGCCTCCAGCCACCGTCCCAGGGTGACCATCACCAGTACCATGCAACCGACTTCGAAATAGACGTGCCCTTCTCCGCGAAACACGGAGACGCCGGAATAAAGGTAAGCAGCTGCCACGCCTGTGACCAGCAGCAAATCGGTCGACAAGACGCGCCGTCGCAGATTGTCGAGGGCGTTTTCTGCCAGCGGGATGCCCAGTAAAAAAAGCACCGGCAATGCGCAAATCAGACAGATGTAGCGGAACAAGTCGGCCAGCGATCCAGCCAATGGTTCAGTGGGATTGACGTCGTAAACGTCGTAGGTCCACAGCGCCATCGTAAAGACCATCACGTTCATCGTGAAGAAAATGGCGACCCCCAGCCGGGTCAACGTCCAGCGCACCGCTCCCTCGTCGTTGCGTTCTTGCGTGACCGCAGCGGCAAATCGGCAACCGAAACAACAATAACGCGGCTCGGTGCCGTCCTCCTCCTGCCGGTGCGAGCCCCACCAAGGATCCGGAACGGGCAGTCCACAAAACTCGCAGGCGTTCCGAGGATCGGTCATGGCGGCGAGAGCACTTCCGTCTGCATGTTCGGCAGAAAATAGGTGACGGCGTAGTACACGATGAAACACCAAAACAGCACCCAAAGCAACCGCACATACCAGGGAATGGCATTGCCGGTGTAATGGTGGTAGCGGTGTTCTTCTTCAGCGGATTTATCGGGAAGGTCGGACATGCTCATCTTCCTAAGTCAGCTTGTGATCCGAAGCATTTGCGATTGAGGGATGATGCTGTTGTGCTTCGTCTAGGCGGTGCTCAGTCTGCAGCATTGTATACTTGGGTCGTTCAACGTCTGTAAACATCCCTTGTGCCATGCCCCAGCACAGCAGACAGAAAAATCCCAAACCGGCCAGCAAGTAGTTCATGATCGGCGAAATCGCGAATACGCCGTCGGAACTGCTGCGGAACAAGGCGATGAATTCAATGAACTTGGTTCCAAAGCCCCACAAACTGGGGACGAGAATCACTACAGCCAGAATGCAGGTGATGATGAACTGCCGCCGGGAGTTCGTGCCTGTTGGATTCATGATTCGTCCTCCTCTTCTTCCTCTTCGACCACGACCTCCGGAGCCGGTTCGTATTGCTCATACATCGGATAGCTTTCCAGCCACGATCCGAGCCATTGGACGTAGGTGATGATGGCCAGGCCACGACGACTGGGGCGATCGGGCGAGCCGTCGAAAAACCAGGGGTATTCCGGCATCGGTGAGTTCTCCGAAAGATCGCGCGGCCGGAAGAAATGCACCGCATGCCAGTCGTTGGAGCGCCGGCCCCCTTCGCGGGACAAATCGGGCCCAACGCGCCGCGTACCGAACATCACCGGCATTTGCAGCACGTTTTGATACTCTTCTTGTTTGGAAACAGGTCCCCAGCGTTCTTCTTCGTTTGAGACCGGACGGATAAACTGGCTGTGACAATGCCAACACCCTTCGCCGACGTAAAGTTTGCGGCCCAGCAACAGTGCTTCGGCGCACTTTTCGTTTAGCCAGGCATCTTGATCCGCGATGTCTTTGGGGGGTTCGCCGTAAGCGGCCTTGAATGATTCGGGATACCGCGCGGCGAGATCTTCGAATTGGTACCGCAGGTTTCCGTTCACCAATCCTTCGACCGGCGTCGGTTCTTCTTGGTACATCAACACCGGCACAACTGCGTTGGAGACAAACGCAATTCCGAAAAAGAAAAGGCCGGCAATGAGCAAAATGCCCGATTTGCTTTCAAACATTTCCTAGCTAGTCCTTCACACGGGAAGTCACACCACGGCCGTCATATGAAACCGGGATTTTGATAGGGTCTGATTCCAACTATGCCGTTTGCGTCTTTGCAGACTGCAATGTTTTGCGGAGGTTATATAAAAACACCAATTGGCCTGCGAACATCCCTAAGCCGGCAAAGACACGCAATGCCCAAAACGGGAATGAAGCAGTTATGGAAGCGTCCCACGGTTGCAACGACGCCCAAAAGTAACCTTGGAATAATCCGGCCAACGTCAAATCGCCAACCATGATGGTTAGGCTTACGGTAGAGAGCCAATAATGCCATTCGCATAATTTTCGGCTATACCATTCCACCCCCAGCAACCGCGGGAACAGATAGATCATGATGCCGAACAACCACATACTGAAGACGCCAAACATCACCATATGGGCATGCCCCACGACCCAGTCGGTAAAGTGAATGACCTGTTGAAAGGTCAATGTGGTTTGCATCGAGCATTGCAAACAGGTCAGAAAGTAAAACACCATGCCGGTATAAAAATAGCGCACCGGAAGGTTCGTGACGACCATCCGTCCTGAACCTTTGAGCGTGCCGAAGAAGTTGATCACGACCGTCGTGACCACCAACTCGACGGCGACCGTCGACATGATTGCCCCATACTGCAGGAACATGGGGATCGGCGTATACAGGAAGTGGTGGATCCCGTTGAGTGGATAGAAAAATGCCAGTCCCCAGAATCCAACCAACGATAGTCCGTGACTCCAGATCGGCTTTTGCAACAAGATCGGCACAAAATAGTACATCAACCCCCAACCCAAGGGGGTCACGAACAGTCCCACTAAGTCGTGAATGAACAGGCCGCCCACCGCACCGGCGCTCGTGCCGGCGACAAAGTATTGGGGAACAAAGTTACCCATCGCATACGTCATGAACGTCCAGACAAATGCGGCCAAGAAATACCACAGCGTGACATACATCGGGCCTTTAACCTGCAGGATGGGTGTCATGAAGTTTATCGCGACCAGCAACAGTCCGAGTTGCGCTACCGGATCGATCCAGACTGGCGTTTCTCCCCATTCCAGCCCTTGTGCTTCGCCAAAAACAATACCGACAGCTGTCGCTCCGACGACTAGTTGCCATGCGACAAATATTGTGTAGGACAACCAGCGGCTTTGCACGGGTCTGAGGGTCAGTCGCGGCACGGACCAATGCAGTGCTGCTAAAAATGCGTTGGCCAAAAACCCATAGGCGATGGCATTGGTATGCAGCATGCGCCACCGGCCGGGCGAGAGGAGCTCGATTCCGTTGAGGGGATTCCACTGCACCAATTGCAGCGCCATCAACAAACCGGCCAGCATGGCAGCTGTCATAAATGTGAGCGCCGCGTAGAAATACCAGCAGACCAGTTGCGTTTCCACTAGAGGCCCGCTGAACTCGGCTTCCTCGTGTTTTACCACCTCACTCATGACTTCTCCGTCGGACGTTGATACGGAACGAACTGGCCCAGGGGATACAAGACCGCAATTGTTAGCCCAAACACAAGATGCGTGACTGCCGCGACCCACGGCGGAATCAATTCCACGATCCAATTCCCGCCGAAAAGTGCCGGCTGTAGCCAGGACAGAATGGCGTAAAAATTAATCAACCAAACCACGATCGACAGGGCCGCCGCTACGCCGTATCGCATCAATGTCGACGCATTTTGAGTGAGTCGGGTCAACGCGAGGTAAAACGGCACGCCCAGCAACATCCCCGTCGCCAAGTACAGACAACAGCCGATGGTCAGGATCAAGCCGTTGCTGACCGTGTAAACCTTTTGGGTCTGGTCGGCCAGCAGTAATGCCTTTTCACCCAGCGGAAAGGTGAGATAGACGCAAATCAATTCCAGCGGACTTTTTCCAACCAACGGCGCACTAATCACATTGACCAACAAACTCGTGGCGGCTCCGAAGATCCCCAGCATGAATCCACTGGTCGCATAGTAGGCGGTGTAATAGCCCGTCGGCTGCCATGGAGCAGTCGCGTGGGGCTGTTCGATTTCCGATTCGAGTCTCTCGACCCGCTCTTTGAGCTTTTGTAGCTCGGCTTGTTTTTCGTGATCGTCCATGGACGTCATGGCCTCGAAGTTTGGTGACCGGCTGGGCCGGATTGTTCATTCCAGTGCAATCTGGTTTCAATCAGTATTGGGCTTGTTCAATTCCTGCTATTCATCTTCGGTTTGCGCGTCGCCCTCCGGTGTCCCTTGGGGATAAGGAGCAAACGTGAACTGGCCGACCGGGGGAACTTGCCCCGACCGCCGTTGTCCCGAGATTTGCAGCACGTAGGCCACCAATTTCCAGACCAATTCGGGGTCATCGCGTATCTTGGCCGATGTCCCAAATCCCGGCATGGGTGTGCCGTTGATGCCATTGAAGACCCGCCGGTAGACATCCACCGGTTTCGATCCGCCGCGCAGCATGCCCGACGTCAAGTCGGCCGCCCGTGCATCGTGTCCCCACATGTCTTTTAGCGGCGTCACGACATTGGCCGCCGTCTGGCCTCGGCCGTCGCTGCCGTGGCAATTGGCGCAGCCGACATCGGGACTGGTGAACAATTCCTTACCGGTGGCCACGTCTTCAGCGGTGAATTCGGGCAACGGCGTTAAGGGCATAACCTCGGTGAAATGTGCCATTTTCCAGCTCTCGGTTATGTAATCCACCAATTCCTGGACGATCTCTGGATCGATTTCCGGCTCATCGGGGTCCGCTTCTTGTACCAGTTGCGATTCCAATTCGCCGCGTTTGGAAAGTGCGATCACATAGTCGACAACCGCTTCCAAGTCGGCTTTAGGGAGTCGCGCAAAAGAGGGCATCGATGTTCCCGGAATGCCTCGGCGCAATGTCTTCAACAAGTCTTCGCGACGGGGTTTGGCACCGTAGGGCGTTGATGTGAATTTGAAGATGCCCCGGCGATAATCGCGCGGCAGCGGGTAGAGGTGCTCTGCCTGCGGGCCGCGACCGTCTCCACTGACGCCGTGACATTGCGCGCACCGTTGCATATAAATTGCCATACCGTGCTGCAACTGCTTTGTGTCGAACGACTCGTCGCCTAACATTTTGGGGACTTGCGGTGTTCCGCAGTGTGTCCTCAGCGCGCCTCGAATTTGGATGCGCAACTTTGTATCGAGCTCGCTTGTTTCGTCGTTCAAGGCGAAAACCGGCTCCGAAGCACGCTCACAACCGCTGACCGCGACCAGCATCGCAACCAACAGGCCGGCTAGGATTGCCGAGCGCGAATTGGGTCGAAGATTGATACTCATCAGTAACATCCGGCAATAGAAATCAAGGCGGGGCATACGGGATCGAACCGGTTGCGAGACCCGGTTCCGGCAATCGATTGGCAGGAAGTCCATGTCCCTCCGCGAAGCATTTTTGGAGGTGGTACCCATTCGCTGCTGCAGATTGCGCTCAACCACGGTGCCCCCATCCCTATTCAGTCTGCTCATATGCGGACTCGTCGCAGGCCATAATATTGAAACGAAAAAAGCCCCTGAGGTGCGCGTACGCTCCTCAGAGGCTGTCATAGCTCGTATTAGGTGGATGGTCCTGCCTTCGTGACAGAAACATCAACGTCGGATAAATTACCCCGCGGCTGCTGACGAAGTCAAGGGATAACCCACTCGCAAAATCGCGCCGGAATTCGAGTTGCCGAATCGGATGGGTAATTTCCGAGTCTCAGGGGTCGGCATGGGGCCCCCATCGCTGAAACGGTGTCAGGCCAACAAATCCTTGACGACGTGTGCCGGCAGGACTCCGGTCAAGCGTTGGTTCAGTCCTTGGAATTTGTAGCTGAACTGTTCGTGGTCGAAACCAAGCAGGTGCAAGACCGTGGCGTGGAAGTCGCGGATGTGTAGTGGATCGCGGACGATGTTGTAGGAAAAATCATCGGTTTCGCCGAAGACCGTCCCCGGTTTGGCGCCGCCGCCGGCCATCCACATGCTGAAACAGCGCGGATGGTGGTCGCGGCCATAATTCGTTTTCGACAGGCTGCCTTGGGAGTAGATCGTGCGGCCGAATTCGCCACCCCAAATGACGAGCGTTTCATCCAGCATGCCGCGTTGTTCCAGATCTTCCAGCAAGGCATAGCAAGGCTGATCGACATCCTTGCATTGGTCCGGCATCCGGCCGCCGACGTTACTGTGGTGGTCCCAGTTGTTGTGGTAAACCTGAATGAAGCGGACGCCCCGTTCAGCCAAGCGACGGGCCATCAAAGCGGTGTTGGCAAAGGATCCCGGTTTTTGGACGTCCTCGCCGTATAAATCGAAAATGTGCTTTGGCTCGGAACTCATATCGGTCAGTTCCGGAACACTAGCCTGCATGCGGAAGGCCATTTCGTATTGCTGGATCCGCGTTTGGATTTCTGGATCGCCCAGTGCGCCGTAGTTGATCTCGTTGAGACGATTCAGGCCATCGATCGACTTCTTGCGGAGCGCATCGGGAACACCGGGAGGATTGTTGATGTAAAGAATCGGATCCCCCTTGCTGCGGAACGAGACTCCGGCAAATTGGCCCGGCAGGTACCCGCTGCTCCACAATCGCGAAGAGATCGCCTGCTCCTGTTCACGATTGCTGGGAACGGCCACCAGAACGACAAAGGAGGGCAGGTTTTCATTCATCGTTCCCAAGCCGTATGAGGCCCAAGAACCAAGACAAGGCCGCCCGGTCACTTGGTTGCCGGTTTGCATGGCGGCGATGGCCGGTTCGTGGTTGATGGCCTCGGTGTTCAAGCTGCGCATCAAGCAGATGTCGTCTGCTTTTTTGGCCATCCACGGCAGAAGTTCGGTGTTCATCCACATCCCGCACTCACCGGCTTGGCTGAATTTGAACCGTGACGGGGCGATCGGAAATCGCGCCTGTCCGCTGGTCATCGTCGTCAGCCGCTGCCCTTTGCGAATGGAATCGGGCAGGTCTTTGTCGTACATCTCCTGCATGGCTGGCTTATAGTCAAACAGATCCATCTGCGCCGGCCCGCCGACCATGTGCAGATAAATCACGCGTTTGGCCTTGGGCGCAAAATGCGGACCTACGGGCTGGGCGGCGGGGGAGCCGATGGCCGATTGTCCGAGCATCGACATTAAAGCGGCGCCGCCGACTAGGTTTTTGCCGCTTGTTAAAAATCTGCGGCGTGTGATTTCATCAATTGTATTCATGGATTGACCTTTGCGATTGACGGCAATTTATTTGTTCAGCGCTTCGTCAAGATTGAGGATTTGATTGGCGAGCAATGTCCAGGCTGCAAGCTGAGCGGCATCCAATGACTCGTCAGCTTTTGATTCCCCGACGGCAATCAAAGCCTGCGCGTCTTGGGGATGCGATTGATAGTACGCCAAGAAGTCCTTGAGGTCCGTCTCTACAATGGAGTGTTCTTGTTCGCGGACTGGACGACAGAGCACCTGCCGGAAGAGAAGATCGATAGATTTTTGGTCATCGCCCTCTCCTGCTTTTAATGCGCCTTCAGCTAGTCGACGTGCGGGCTCGACGAATTGTGGGTCGTTGAGTGTGACCAACGCTTGTAGAGGCGTGTTCGTCCGTTCGCGGCTTACGGTGCAAAATTCACGACTGGGTGCATTAAACGCATCGAGGTTGGGTGGCGGGGCCATTCGTTTCCAGAAACTGTAAACTGTGCGACGGTACAGGTCGTCCCCGTGGTCTTGCTCATATTTTCGAGTGTTACCGCCCGGCAGTCCGACGATATCCCAAATGCCTTCCGGCTGGTACGGTTTTACGCCGGGGCCGTACATTTTTCGCGAAAGCAGGCCACTGGTTGTCAGGGCATAGTCACGCACCATCTCGGCATCCATCCGAAAACGCGGGCCGCGCGACAACAGGGTATTGTCACGGTCAAGTTCTAACTTGGCCGGTGTGGTGACAGCTGCCTGCCGATAGGTGGCGCTCATCAGCATCAGCTTGAAGAACTGTTTGACGTTCCATCCATTTTCGCGGAAGTCGACTGCCAGCCAGTCCAGCAATTCCGGATGACTTGGTGCTGCGCCCATCACTCCGAAGTCTTCCGGAGTGACGACGAGACCTTGCCCGAAGAGTTGCTGCCAGAATCGGTTGACAGTCACGCGTGCTGTGAGTGGATTTGCCGGATCGATAATCCATTGCGCCAAGCCCAGGCGATTGTTGGGAGCACCCTCTGGTTGTGGATGCAGTCCCGACGGTGTCGCCGCCACTACCTTTTCGCCTGGCTTGTCATATTCCCCCCGCATGAGCACGAAACCGGTGGGAGGGGAGTCCATTTTTTCGCGCTGGATATGCGTGACCGGACTGCGTGCGGTGATCGCTTCGCGTTCGCCTTCCAATCGCGAGACCGTTGCCATGAGCGCCGGGTACTCGGAATCAGCAGTGACGAGATAATAGTCAAAGAGCGTCTTCTGTTGTTCCGCAGTCCGCTCCTCTGCCGCTGTAGCGAGGATTGCTTTGATTGCTGAAATCTCCGCAATCTTCTTCACGTCCGCAGCCGGAAGCGCGCGATTGTAGATGCGGAAATCTTGAACCGTACCGCCGTCAAACACGTTTGCGTCACTTCGGCGACCGATTCGCAGGGAAGTCTCCGTGCGGAGGGTGGCATCGGGCTTTAGCGTGTTTTTATCGACCTTCAGCTTGTGATCCACGCCATCGACAAAAATCTTAACGCCGCCCGGTTTTGCGGTTCCATCGTAGGTCAGGACTACGTGCTGCCATTGTCCCGGCTTGATCACTTTTTCTTGTGTCACAACTTTGATCGCGTTCGCCGGCCATGCATCGACAAGGTGAACGGCTAAGGCGTTGCCGTTCAACCACAGGTCCCAACCACGGAACCCGCTTTTTTCATCCATGCGGGCAAAGATGCTGCTGGGTTGTCCTTTGTCGCCCACTTTGATCCAGGCACCGCAACTGAACGGCTGGTCCTTTTCAAAGTCTCCGAGTCCGCCCAAATCGAAAGTCGCTTCGGGATTCAGCACCGCAGCCGGGCCGAGTTTACCGTCGGTGCTCCAAGTCACCTCGCCGGTCGCCGGGAATTTGTCAGGATTGCCGGCAAGGTTTTTCGCCGCGTTGCCCGTGCCATCATTCAGCGGAGCATGCACGAGAAGTCCGTTGGCGGAGATGTCGCTGCCTAATGACTCGGAAGTCGTCTTCGCCAGCCAATCAGTAAAGTCGCCGGTTGCTGCCTGCTTGCGCGCGTCGCGCTGATTGGTCGCTGCGGCGATTTCCGCGGGCAGCGCTTGCCAGCGTGATTTGTCTTCTTCAGCAGGCACGATCAAAACCGGGCCGCGTCCATCTTTGACGTTGCCGTCTTTGGCCTGTTGGGTTGTGTTGCGAAAGAAGGCTGCAAGGGAGTAATAATCCTTTGCTGTGAAATCGTCGAACTTGTGATCGTGGCATTGGCTGCAATTGGTGGTCAGGCCTAGGTAGACCCATCCCATTGTCTGAACGCGATCAGCGGCATAGTTCGCCAGATTCTCCTCGTCGATGGTCCCCCCTTCGTTGGTGGTCATATTGCACCGCTGAAAACCGGTGGCAATCAGTTGCTCATCGGTCGGGTTTTCTAAGAGATCGCCGGCAAGTTGCTCCACAGTGAATGCGTTGAAAGGTTGGTTGGAGTTGAAAGCCCGAATCACCCAATCCCGATACGGCCACATTTCACGGTAATTGTCGAAATGCAATCCGTGCGTATCGCTGTAGCGGGCCGCATCCAACCAATAGCGGGCCCGGTGCTCGCCCCAAGCGGTCGACTTCATCAGCTTATCGATCCAATCCGAAAGGGCGGTATCTTGACGCGCGCGGTAATCCTTCACAAACGCTTCCGCATCTGTTGGCGCGGGAGGCAATCCGGTGATGTCCAGATGCAGCCTGCGGAACAACGTATGGGGATCGGCCTCGGCCGCCGGTGCTAAGCCGTGTTTCTCGAGTTTAGCCAGCACGAATTGGTCGATGAAATTTTTGGCCCAGCCTGCTTGCTTCACTGGCGGTGGTTGTTGACGTTCAGGAGCAATAAAAGACCAGTGCTGTTGGTACTCCGCCCCTTGAGCAATCCATTTTTTGAGGATTGTTTTCTGCGCATCGGTCAGTTTCTTCTTGGACTCCAACGGAGGCATCACGAGGTCGGCGTCGTCGGTTAGGATTCTGGCGATAAGCTCGCTTTCATCCGGCTCGCCAGCGGTAATCGCCCCCATCTCGACGGCGACGTCACGGTGGTCGAGGCGCAGGTCGGCTTTGCGGGAGGCGCTATCCGCCCCGTGACAGGCAAAGCAGTTCTCGGCCATGATCGGTCGAACGTCCCGGTTGTACTCGATGGGTTCCGCGGCGCGGGCGGGCGATGCGCAATAAGCCACCAACCCAAAGATCGAAAGCAGCGCGGCTGCAAATTGGGGCCATACTCGATCAGATTTTTCAGCAGTCTTCATTCCAAATCATCCTCGTTCGTCGACTAGTCATCGTGGTAGGCCACGACTCCAATACTTGACACCGCTGCGAATATGTCGCTCCATCGCTCGTGCAGACTGTTTGGCGTTGCCTGCAATGAGCGCGTCGACAATAGCCAGGTGTTCGCTGGCTTCTTCAGTGAATCGATAATAGTCGTTGATTGCAATACGTTCGTCCCAAGCTGCGTCGCGAAATGCGCGAAACAGCAATTTGAGGCGGCTGATCTCCATCGCCAGGAAACGATTGCCACATGATTCGGCGATCAAATCATGCAGCGAGCTATCCAGAAAACGCGCCTTCTCCACAAAGGAGCCGTTACGGCGTTTTGCCTTTTCCATGCTCCGCAATGATTCAGCCAGATCGTGCAAACGGGTCAGATCAATTCGGCCACACGCATGATGCGTTGCTTCACACTCGAGTGCCCGTCGCACTTGGCAGACTTCTTCGACATCGGCGATTGATAACTGACGCACAACAGCGCCGCAGTTAGGAGCGAAATCAATGATCCCGGTCCCTTCCAACTGTACCAGAGCTTCGCGAATCGGTGTCGAGCTAACCTGAAAACGCTGGGAGAGATCCTTGATCACCAAGTGCTGACCCGCCCGCAACTTGCCCTGAAAAATCTCGCTCAACAGCAACTCCGCCACCATTTTGCGCCGCTGCCCATGATCGCATTTCGTCTCAGGCCGGCGGGTTGCAGCGGGTACTCCCAGCATCCTCGTCATGGACTGGCTCCGAACAGCGAAAGGGGATACATCAAATATACGGCGGAGCACTGTGGGTACTCAAGCAGCAGTCCTTTATTGTCTACAACGAGACCGTGACGCACAATACGATTATGCATAATCCTTGGATGATTGTCCATAATTAGCATGGGTTAGCTACGGCGAGTCACCGCGATTCATTGGGGACAACAATTGCTACATGCGGTGTGATTCACAAGGTTCTGCCGCGAAATAATTTTTTTGACAGAAGCAGAATCTACCAGTAAGCTAAAATTTATCTTACGTTCGACGGCTTGATTCATATTCGTTGTACTCCCCACTATTTTCTAAACCGGCTCAAGGGATGCTGACTCAATGAATACAAAAATCGCAGATCTCATGACAGAAAAAGTCATGTCGGCCACACCGCACCAGACAGTCGCCCATGTGCGTGACGTGATGCAGTCGCACTCAGTGAATTGCATGCCGGTCGTTGACTCCGACGGTGCACCGGTAGGAATCGTGACCAGTACCGACGTCCTACAAGCCGCGAAAGATGGGACGCCAATCAGTCATATCATGACGGAGAAAATCTACAGCGTTCCGCAATATGGGGATGTCTCCCTCGCCGCCCGGATTATGGTCAACCACCGGATACACCACGTGTTGGTGACGCATGAGGGACATTTGGTCGGCATCATCAGTTCGTTCGACTTACTCCGCCTTGTCGAGGATCATCGTTTTGTGATGAAGAACGCGCCTGACGTGTCGGCACGCGGCGGTAAACGCAAGAAATCTGAGTCCGTCTGACTAGTGCGTTAAACGTTAGGGCGCAACGAGTTGATTCGGGCGGGACCAGATTATGCGGGCGACGAATAGCGCGCCGGTGGCGCCGCGCTTGTGGGCTTGCGGACGGGCTTTGCCGAAAATTCCCTCGGACACAGTGACCCACGACTCGTTGGCGGTGATCGCGGCGGCTCCAAAGTTGCCCAACGTTGCGCCCCGTTCGGGGACCAGAATGGTTTCCCCGGCGCGCTGTACCTGCAGTTTTTCAACGTCGACACGGCCGATAAACAGCGGCGCGCGATGTCGCATGATGTGGTCGTTGTTCGCACCACGGCGGGTGTACACCAAAAACAATCCGTCGCTGTGCGCCAGCCAATGCTGTTGTGTGTTGTAACTACCCAATTCGGTGCCGTCGTCGAACGTCCAGGGTTTGAGCGGTTCGAAATGTAAGCCGTCGTCGCTCACCGTGACGTAGGCCTTAATGTCGTTGCGCACCGTGAGGTAATACAGTCCGCCGAATCGAATGAGCGACGGTTCGACGAGTCCGCGGACGACATCGAGGTTGAACTCCGTACCATGTTCCAGATATTCCAAGCGGTCACCCTCGACGCGGCAGCGGGCGACCATGACCGAGAAGGGTGACTTGCCGTCGGGACCGTAATAAAACGGCAGCAGCAGGCTGCCATCGGGTTCGACTAACCATTGTGCACAGGCGCAGCGGGCAAAGTTGAATTTCGGGTCCGCGGGCATTTCTAAGATTCGCCATTTCGTCCACTGGTTTTTATCGGGATCGAACAGCGAATAGGACGTTTGAGCGCTGCGGGTTTTGTCCTCAAGTTGTTCCCCTTTTTTGCTGTAGCGGACCTGCGTGCCGATAGCGATCAACTTGCCGCTAGCGGCATGCCAACCGGGGGTGACATCGGCCACGGCTACAGCAACGCCGCTTGGTTCGCGCACCCAATCCAATTCGGGAATGGCAGTCGGACCCGTCCAGGACTTGCCCATGTTCTTTGTCTGCAAGATGCTGATGCCGGAATAGAAATCAGAGACATGCAGATGTTTTTGCAGTGTGACGATGACCTCAGGCAGACCGTTGTCGCCGTGTCCAGGAATCGCCGCGGCGCGGGGATGAAACCACAGGAACTTTCCATCATCATGTTCCAGGACCGTTTCGAGTTTGACCTGAAATGTGAGCGGCGCATCGGTCTTGTCGTCTCCGCGTGCGTGCACTACCAGTAGTAGAAAAATCATCATCGCGGCGAAAGAGATTCTGCGCATGTCAGGTTCCTGCATCCGAAAGGGGAAGGGAATGGCGAGACCACCATTTTTGACAGGCTATCAAAAACTGCGCGCAGAGTACCAGTCAGCGTGCCGCCGGAGTGCTGGGTCGATTTACCACCGTGGTATCTCGTTCCAATCAAACTTCATATCGTCGGGCGAAGGGATCGGCCGGATGAACATGCCGCCGCTGTCGTAGGTTCCACGGCGGGTGAATCGGCACCAGGTCAGCCGGACCAGCACAAATCGAGAACAACCGTTCGGCAGCTCAAAGCCGACTGCGACTTTCGTATGCGGCAGTGGTCCCCCATGGCTGAAGCCGACACCGTGTGAGGAGATATCTCGTCCGGTCACAAGATAGGCCTCGCCGGTTGGCTGATCGGTTTGCTCATCGATGTCGAACAGAGCAATCGATTTGTTGAACGGGACCCGGTGGTTGCTGCGACGTTCAATGGAATCGATCGGATGTTGCCATTGGGTGAGGATGTCGCGCACCATGAACTGCACTTCGTCCAATAGTTGTAGCGTCGATTGTCCGCAATCCAACTCGGCCACATCCATGGGCGCACGCATCTCATTGGATGGATCGATATCGGTCAGACTCGGATTGGCCATGCGAGTTCCTTGGGATGTAGAGTTTTGCCTGAGTTGCTTTCCCTACCGGGTTGACAAGATCTGTCAGGAATTCCGGTCGAATGCAAGAAGTCGCAAGAGAAACGTAGCCCCTGCTTCCTAGCGGGGCAAATCGCCGGAGGGGCTGAGACTCCAAATTGCGCGAAGCACGCCTCACCGCCGGTGATGCGTTGAGGAAACATCGCTCGACAAGTAGCTGGCGGTTAAGGGAAATTCCCTAGAGAAACCGATCTTGTCGATGCGCGTCGATCGGTGAGACGAAAAACGACGATGGTGCAAAAGCGCATCATCAGCGGATGTAGCGTTGGCAAAAAAAAATTTGCGTTTCGCTAAATCGCAGCGGCGACTATGCAGGTTTGGCGATACCCGGAGGTTATTTGCCCTTGGCCAACTCAGCGACAAATTGGTCGTAACGCTGCTGGATTTCTTCGCGTGGAGGGGTCTCGCCGGTGATGACGTTGACACGGTAGCGAACTTGCAGCGGTTGGTCTTCGGAGACTTTCGCGGTGAAAAATGCACCGAAGCGGCCGTAGGGTCGCTCGGAAAATCGCGATGGTTTGGGCATGCTGGGATCTTCAAAGTATTCAAAGGTGTAACGACGGCCATTCAACTCGTAGGTCATGGCAAACCAACCGAGGTCGATATGTTTGTTCGGTTCGGTTTTGTCGTTGGCTTGGAAGGCTTCGGCTTGTTCGGGAAAACCGGCGGGACGAACGTAACGGGCCCCATCGGTTTCAGCGATCTCTTGCGCAGCTCGGATTTGAAATCCCGCATGTTGCCGGTCGCCCGTCAGCGTGATCGAGCCCCGTTTGCTGGTGAGTGTCGACTCAAAATCGATTTGAAAACCCTTGCCTTTCAGGTTCCCGCTGAGCGGACGGAAAGTGAAATCGCGAGCCTCGATGATGACCGGTTTGCCTTCGCGATCAATCCAATGAATTTCGGCAATCATGCGAGCTTGTTTCTCGTCGGCTGCAAGTTCTTGAAAGCCGATATGCCGTTGATGTTCGCCTTTCTTGCAGTGCCAGAAATCGAGTTCCTGCCCTTCGAATTGTGTCTTGTTGAAACCAAAGAAAATCCCGCGATGATGCGTGAATTTTCCGTGCGGGCCTTTGGTGATAATGTCCTCGCTGCCCGGTCCAAAAACATGATGGAAGACCTTAAAGGTCTCGTGGGCGCGTTTCTCGCTCGAAGTGTCATACGCATGCATATAACGCACGACCGGTTGGTCCCCATACTTGAGGTCCGTCGTGCCGGCTTGTGGGTCGTCCTGCCAGGAGAAGGTCGTCGACGACTTGTCCTCTGCGGCGGACAGCGTGGTGGCTACAAACAACAAGGTTATCGCAACGACACTACTCAACAGGGATCTGAAAGATCGCATGAACGTATTCCTATTTCGAAGTCGCCGAACATTTGTCAGGGTTATTGGTGTCCAGCAATTGTACGAAAAGTGTGTACAAATCGGAATGGTCTGGCCAAGACGCAACCAACACGTGGTTTCCGATTGTTGGCATCAATCGAATTTGATATGTTGGAACGTGCTGCGAAATCTCTTCGTTGTCGAAGGCCTTCGTCAAAGGATGCGATTGTTATGCTCTCGATTTTGGGCAAACCACGAGCGGCGTGTGATGGACCGTCGCGACGGCAATTGTTGCAGGCCGGTGGCGCGGGCTTGCTCGGGTTGACGTTGCCGAAAATTCTGCAAGCCGAGACCGCTCAGTCGTCCCTACCGCCGCGGGCAAAATCGGTCATTTTTCTGTTTCTGTTTGGCGGACCAAGCCAACTGGAAACGTTCGACCTCAAACCCGATGCGCCGGCCGACATTCGTGGGCCGTTTCAGCCGATCGCTTCGCGGACGCCGGGACTGCTGATCTCCGAACACCTGCCCAAGACCGCCGCCGTCACCGATAAGCTCTGCGTCCTCAAGACAATGACGCACCCGTACAACGATCACAGCGGGGCAGGACACTACATTCAAACCGGGCATCGTTGGCAAATCCCCATCGGCGGCGGTTTTACCACCACACCCAACGACTGGCCCTCAATGGGTTCGGTCACGGAATACGTCTCGCAACGCACCGGCGCCGCCCGTGATTTGCCGAGTTACGTGGTACTGCCGAATTGGCTGGGCGGACTGCAAGAAAAAGGGCAGTATCGCCGGCCGGGAGAATACGGCGGTTGGCTGGGTCGTGGCTACGATCCGCTGACGACCAACATTCAAAAGAAAGACGTCAACGACAACCCCTACTGGCGGGATTGTAGCGACGAGGAATTGAAATACGACATCCAAGGACTCGTCAGCCCGGCGGCAATGACGATGGACCGCTTGAAATTGCGGCAATCGTTGCTGTCGCAATTCGACGGTTCGCAACGGGCGCTGGAAGCGTCGAAAACGCTCAACACGTACGATCGCTTTCAACAACGCGCACTTGATTTGGTGGCTTCGGAAAAAACGCGGACTGCTCTCGATATTCAACAAGAACCGGCGGCGCTGCGCGATCGTTACGGCCGTCATCTGTATGGGCAATCCTGCCTGATGGCGCGGCGGCTGGTCGAAGCGGGCGTGCGGTTTGTCACCGTGCATTACGACTGCGTCGACGGTTACAGTTGGGACTCGCACCGCAGCAGCCACCATTTGCAAAACCATCTGATTCCCACGTTCGACCAAGCCTTCGCCTCATTGCTGACCGACTTAGACGATCGCGGCTTGCTGGACGAAACGTTGGTCGTGGCGATGGGTGAAATGGGTCGCACGCCAAAACCAAACAAGACGTGGGGCCGCGGACACTGGAGCACATTGTTCCCCGCCGTCCTCGCCGGCGCAGGCATCCGCCCGGGCATCGTCTACGGCGAAACCGACAAGGACGCCGGCCACCCCGTCGACAAGGCAACCAGCCCCGAAGACTTGGCGAAGACGATCTACTACGCGCTGGGCATCGACCCAGAACTACGCATCAAAAACGCCGAAGGCCGCCCGACACACATCGTCGATGGCGGCCGCCCGGTGTTGGATTTGTTTGGGTGAATCTCGATCGCGCAATCATCATATTCCCAAGCTAGCGGCTTATGAAAACTGTCGCACCAAAATAGTCCCCAGCCATCATTCCCGACCCTTTGGCCAATTCAAATTACCGGAGCAGGAAATCGTACTTTTGCACACCGTTGATCGAATGCGGGCCTTTCGACGATGTTGCTCAGATTCCTGTTGAGCCTCCAATCATAATCTCGGAGTCTTGAAATGGCGAAAGAGGTTTGGTGTGTGCTCTACATTGATGGTAGGGTGTCGTTTAAGCGATTGGCTTCACACGTATAAAAAATCGTTGACGGAACAACCATATCTAAATATTGGTCCCGCTGGACTATCGAATCAGAATTCGTATCCATCGATGTTGAAATCAACGAGAACCGCCCAGTTCCCAACATGGCAGAGGATGCTCAATTCTTGCTGCGTCCGTTTCTAGTGTCAGCCGGGGAAAATCCTGGAGCATTGGAGGGGGAATTTGAGCAGGTGATTAGGAAACTGGTGCTTGAATTGCGTAAACAGGGTTTGCAAGTGGACCTGATTGCGGATTTTGAAGTTGAATAAATAATGGACCTGATCGCAATGTCGATGACACGCTTGACGGCGGACAACACTTCAGAGTTTTTGAAACGTTTCAATACGTTCTACGATGGAATCGTCCGCTCGCTTCAATTGGATTTCGCGAATGACCCTGCTGGCGTGATGACGGTCAAGATTGAAGTGCGCGATAATCAGCGTGACTTCAATGATGGGTGGGTAAGTGTCGTATCTCTTCAAATCAAGAAAATCAAGGAATCCTGCATTCGGTCGCCCGGGGAATCTTATTTATCGCTGGATGACGGTTTGCACTTGAGTTGGCATGACGAGGTTGCATGGATCGAAGTCGGGTGGCTCGTCGATCCTCCGCAGAACCTTGAGGAGTTGCGAACCTCTTATGTCTACGCAGTCGCATCGCACATTTGGTGGCGCGCTGAGCCGCATAATATTCGTCAATAACGGTGGCCAAATGTAAAATCGAACTCACCTCGACGTCTGCGCGTACGTACAGACGGTGTTCATCTGTCGCCGCGAATCAACGTCGACCAACTGTCACTGTACGTGATGTTACGAACCACCAACTTTCAACACCACGACGGCCTCTTCGCGTCTCCATAGCCAACTGCGAAAGGGGTAGCGTTTGATGATTGCGGCGTCTTGATTGGGTTGGGAGTTTTCATGCGGCTCAAAGGCAACGATGTATGCGGGGTCCGCTAACCAATAGAATGGGGCCGGCGGTTCATTTGGTTCGGGTACGGAAACGTCAAAGGTCCGCACTTTGGTATCCCATTTCGCACGCAGTTGTTCGTCGCGATGAAACAACAGCCAGCCCGTGACTTCGAAACCGCCATCGATCGTTTCGGGCGAGACCCCCTGCTCTTCAATGAGCGCGGTGACTGCTTGCCAGCGGGCTCGATTCCAGGCCAAGTAGTCATGCGTTCCCGCAACGGACAGCACACCGTATACGCCCAAAAAGATCGCCGCCAGCGAATACCGCAGTACGCTTGGCGAACGCGCTGGCTTCAACACCAACTGGGCCGACACGCTGAGAAGCAAGATCACCAACGGCATGAGTACCAAAACGTACCGGTCGAAAATGGCGATTACCGAGGTCGGGCCGGTGAGGATTCCCGCAGCGAGCAGTGAAAACAGGGCTATGCGGATGAGGTCGTCATTTCGCGGCAGGCGACGACGGACGATTTCGAGGATGGTGATCGACAACAGCAGCACCACAAGAATCGCCCCGACTCCGGCAGCAACGGTGAGCGCGTCCCAGAACCAGGTCGGTGTCAGAGATTCGGTCACCAAGAGTCGTTCGTCGGCATTGCGCATGGTGAGCGGACCCAGGCCGGCGTGATTCATCGTGTTGCCAAAAAACGGCATTTGTCGGCCCCGATAAAAAAAGAGGGCCACGTAAGCGATGAGTGCAGACGAGGCAGCGCCAGCGACCACAATCTGTGTGCGAAATGCCAAACATTGGCGCCACGCTCGTGATGCCAAGACCGACAAGAACGGCAACGAAAACAGTCCAACATACAGCGACATCAGGACCGTCATGATCACAGAGCGCAAAACGAACCGGCCCAGTCCATCATGCGCGAGCCGTGTTGCGATCATGTCTTGTTTTGTGCCTTGGATCGCAGAACCGACACCGAAATACTGAATGCAAGTCGTGTATCCGACGAAAACGGCAATGGAGATCATAGCCGGCAACGCGGCGCGTGCTGTCGATTTGAAGGAGAACTTGTTGGTCAACAGGACCGTGAGTAGATAGGCAAGCGGCAAGGCGATTCCAAGTTGACGCACCAGGGTCGCTGCGCAACTAAGCAATGTGGCAATGAGCAGTGCCCTGCCGGAATCGAATTTCAAGGCTCTCACAAAAAACAAAGTCGACCAAATACTCAGCGCGAGAAACGGAACGTCCGTCATGAACGTGAAGGCATGCAGAAAGTAAAGCGGATTGACCAACAGCGTGAGGCTTCCGACAAACGCGATCCCTCGGCTGACGCCACTTTGTCGCAACAGTGCGAACAGACCCAACACACCTGCCAGACCCGCGACGAGCGTCGAGATGCGGAGGGCTGTGAATGAAAAACCAAATGGCACGCAATACAGTGCGCCATACAATATTTGCGCAAACAATGTGGGAGCGCCCCAGTCGTCGATGCGGAGTCGGTGCATTTCTAACAGCGTTTGAACCGCGCGGCTATAAGACCAATCGTCGTTTAAGGGAAAGTTCCCGACAGGCTGCACCAAGATGGCAAGCAGGCCCCAGATTGCCGTCAATGCCAAGACCATCAAGCAGGAAGCCCGCGAATCACTGAAGCAATTCCGAACCTGTTTCAGAAGACGTGTCATGCGGGACCAATAGTAAATGGTTGTTTTCTGAGGGCATTTCTAAGCAGCAGCCTGGGATGATTCTCCGCCGTGTCCGACACATTGCTTCCCATGAGGATCGAAGCCCTCTTCGATAAAATTGTGCAGGTCATCGTTCGGTCCCGAACTCGAAAGTGAGAATTAGGAAGTGTCGTCCGGAAATGAATTCGTCCGCAGCAATAGGTCGGGCGACGCCTGTTCAATGGTATCATAAAGGCACGCCTGACATGAGGCCAGCGGGCGATTGGCAAGGATGTGAACCTTCCGCTGGAATTCCCGTTGTCAGTTGTAGATATTGAGACTTCTCACCCAGATGTGCCCGAATCCCCGTGGTGCGGGTTAAATCAAGGAGGTCAGCATCATGGTGACGGAAGGTCATGCAAAAACTTCGCCCAACAAAAACCAACACCTGCATTTCGCGATCGCCGATCAACTCGTAAAATCGTGACCACGGCGCACCACGCGTGCCTACTAATTTCAGAACCAGTTTCAAAACCCGGTCGCGCTTGTTCCGGCAACTTGCCTCTTAGTGCCAGCGAGATGCGCCGGAGGGTTTTGAAACGAACTTCAGTGAGTAAACATCATGGAAACCACCACCCTCTGCGAACGCTGTGAAACTCCGCTCGAATCGGGTGATTTGCGGTGTTCGATTTGTGGGCAGGCGGCGCCGCTGCGTGAGGAGTTGCGGCGTGATGTGGCGGTGCAGATTCTCCGCTGTACCGGTTGCGGGGCAGCAGTGGCCTATGATCCAGCGCATCAAGCACCCGCTTGCAGTTTCTGTGGCGCGGTGATGCAGGTGGAAACGCAGGAGGATCCGCTGGAACAAAGTCAGGGCTATCTCCCTTTTACTGTCGATCAGGATCAAGCGCGAAAATCCTTGCGGCACTGGTTGGGGACGCTGGGATGGTTTCGTCCCGACTCGCTGAAATCAGCGGCCAAAATTGAAGAATTGACTCCCATCTGGTGGGTCGGTTGGGTGTTCGATGCTGAGGCCCATGTCTGTTGGGCGGGTGACTCCAATGTCGATGCGGGCCGATCTGCCTGGGCGCCGCACGCTGGAGAGACGGCGATGAATTTCGACGACATCCTCGTCTCCGCCTCGCGGGGCCTGACCAAACAAGAGGTCGACGTCGTCGCACCAGGCTGCGACCTCAGCTCCGTCGTCGATCAGCCGCAAGGCCCCGCTGGGGCGACGATCGAACAATTCGATCTGCAGCGTTCCCAAGCGCGGCAGCAAATCGTCTACACCATCCGCCAACTTGCCGATTCCCGTGCTGCCAACGAGCACATTCCCGGCACCAACAGCCGCAATGTGAAAGCATCGGTGATTTTGCGCAAACTGGTCACGCGGCGGTATTCCTTTCCCGCCTACGTCCTGGCGTATCGCTACCAGGATCGCTTATACCGCGTCGTGATCTGCGGGCAGGATGCACGGCGGCTAACCGGTTCCGCTCCCTACTCGATCCCCAAGATCCTCCTCGCCGCCGCCGCTGCCGCAGCGGCGCTGTTGGTCGTGGCGGGAATTGTATTGAGCGCCCAATGAACGGGTCCGTTTGCCCCTGCCTTTCCACGACGGTTAATCGCGTGATGCGGGATGTCTACGCTGTCTGCTAGGAAATGTCTCGCAATCACTGCTACGCGCCGGACCATCGAGTTACCAACTCGGGGGCGGTTTTTTTCGTCGACGGCACGAAAATCTTGCAAAAATCTTGATCCGGTGCTCGGTTTTGTTACGTTATGCAACTTGCCACCACACGGGTTACCGCGACAGGGGCAACGGCAGCGTTTGACACCATATGATTGTGCATGGAGTGCTATGAAATTTGATATCAGCGGCAATCCGGACTATGGGGATCTGACCGTCGCTATGGAGCCGGGGGATTCGATCTGGGCTGAGAGCGGTGGGATGAACCGCATGAGTTCTCACCTTGCCATGAAAACGCACATGGTGGGAGGCTTGGCGCAATCGGTCGTTCGCAAGTTTCTTGGCGGCGAGTCGTTGTTTGTTGCGGAGTACACCGCCTCGCAGTTGGGATTCATCGGGATTTCACCCGCCACACCCGGTAGTGTATTGCACCGGGAAATGACCGGCGACAGTTTCATGCTCACCGCCGGCGCTTTTTTGGCCTGCACGCCCGGGATGGACTTAAGTCCGCGCTTCGGTGGGATGCGGTCGTTTTTCTCCGGTGAAGGGGTGGTGTTGATCGAAGTCACCGGGATGGGCGATCTGTTTTACAACGCGTTCGGTGGCGTTGTGGAACGGGAAATCGACGGCGAACTGATCGTCGACACCGGACACGTCGTCGCCTGGGAACCGACGTTGGATTATACCATTTCCGGTATGGGCGGCATCAAACAAACCCTGTTTTCCGGTGAAGGCCTGGTGATGAAATTTACCGGCCGCGGCCGCTTGTATCTGCAAACTCGGCATCTCGGCGGACTTGCCGGTTGGCTGTCTCCCTACTGCGTGGGATAGCCCTGCTGTAGAAATTCTTCGCTCGTTACGACGCCCAGATGGGAAACCAGAATGAATATAGAAATCCTCGGCGAAGGTGCTTTTGGCTCGGCGCTGGTGCAATTGAGCCCCGGTGAAAAGTTTGCTTCCGAATCGGGTGCGCTGTACCGCGCCTCGCCGAATGTCGATATCGACGTCACAACCCGCAGCCGCTCAAAGGGGGGCTTTTTAGCCGGCGTCAAACGCTTGTTGGCGGGAGAGAATTTCTTCCTCTCGACCTACTCCACCACCGACGGACAAAGCGGCGAGGTTGGCCTGGCTCCCACGCATCAAGGCGAGGTGCGGGTCATTGAAGCCGACGGACATACAGCGTGGATGTGTACCGGCGGCAGTTATCTGGGATCCAGCACCGGGATTGAACTCGATACGCAATTCCAGGGACTGAAAGGTTTCATTGGCGGCGAAGCTCCTTGGTTTATCAAAGCTTCAGGAAGCGGTTCGTTGTTGGTGACCGCCTTTGGCCGCATTACGGAAATGACCGTCAACGAGCCACTGACCGTCGACACGGGGCATGTGGTGGCATTTGAGGAGACGCTGCAATATACGATCACCAAAGTCGGCGGCTCGTGGATGCAGTCGTGGTTGGCGGGTGAAGGATTCGTGATGAACTTCACCGGTCAAGGCCGCATTTTGACCCAAACGCACAACCCCACGGAATTCGGCCGGCGCCTCGGTCCGAGACTCCCCGCCCGACAAGGATAAACACAATGGACTATCATATCGAGTGCAACCCGACCTACAGCGCCGTGGAAATTGCTCTGCAAGCTGGCGAAAGTATTGTCAGCGAAGCGGGTGCCATGGCTTGGATGACGAGCAACATGCAGACCAAGACCTCCACGCGGGGTGGCGTGATGGCGGGACTGAAACGCGCGCTGCTCACCAAGGAGAGCTTTTTCCAAAACACCTACACTCCGCAAGGGGATTCCGGGTCGGTCACGTTCGCGCCCGGCTCAGCGGGCGACATCGTCGCGCTGGAATTGGACAACGAGGAGTTGTTCTTGGAAAAAGGAGCCTACCTGGCATCGGGCGAAGGTGTGAATTGCAATTCCAAATGGGACGGCCTCAAAGGCATCTTTAACCAAGGAATGTTCGTGCTCCGCGTCACCGGGACCGGTCCGTTGTTTTTCCACAGCTACGGCCGCATCGAACCGATTGATGTTGATGGCGAATATGTCACGGACAACGGATATGCCGTGGCCTGGGATCCGTCGCTCAGCTACACATTGACCCGCGCCAAAAAAATCCGCTCATTCCTGTTTGCCGATCAACTGCTGTTGAAGTTTTCCGGCCGCGGCCGCGTGTGGGTCCAATCCCGCAGTGCTCGGGTCCTGGCCAACTGGGCTCACCCCTTCCGCCCTGTTCAACGGGACAACGATTGACCGCAGCAGCCCGATTCCGAACAACAAAACGGGCGCAAACCTCCCAGTTTACGGAAAAACTGCCGTATTTCGCCGAAGTGCCCGGCACAAGAGGGCGGTAAAAATCCCGCATCCCGGCCGACCTCGCCGATGTCTGGTATTTCCCCTCGAATGCCTAGTTTCGGCGGCGCATTTTCTTGACAACCCTCCCGCTGCCGGTGTTCAATGGATCAAGAAACCTGTGTGCGCCCGAATTGCGCAGCTGCTGACATTTTGTACAGTGTCGCTGCAGCAGTCAGGTCCGTTTACGTGGAGAGGATGAAGTCTTGGCCAGCACGCGCAACGCAAATCGCAGACGCCGGATGCTTCTGCTTGCGCCGACTTCTGACGAGGAAGAGGCACGGCTGAGCGACGAAATACCGGTCGACAGCGCTGCCAATAAAGCGGTCCACAAGTTTCGTGTTGCCTGCCAAGCGGCGGCGCCCATTCGCCTGCGCGTGACCGGTCCCGGTTTGAATGAGCCGCTCGAATTCTCCTATGCCTCACCGTTTGTCATCATCGGCCGCAGCCGCCGCGCCGATTTGCGTCTCCAGCATCCTGACGTCAGCCTGCGGCATACGTATTTGCAGATGGTGCGAGGGCGGATGTATTGTGTGGATTTGGAAAGCCGGACCGGCATTTCGCACCAATCGGACCGCCGTCGCGGAGAATTGATCGACGAGGGGGAAGCGATCCACATCGGACCGTATCATGTCCATGTGATCAATTGGAGTTCGTGGGACGAGATCGAAGCTTTCGACGCCGCGGCCGACGAATCCCATAGGGATGAGTCGCACGAGGATGAATCCCACAATGATGAATCATCCACCGATAACGAATCCACCGACACCTTTATCCGCGCGAATGTAGAAATCCTCAACGGCAAAAAAAACGGCAGACGGTTTCATGCCGTCGAAGAAGAAATCACGTTGGTTGGCAATGCGCCGGGATCCCATTTGCGACTCAAGGACTCGAGCATGTCCAAGACGCATTGTGCGCTCGTGCGGACAGCTGAGGCACTGTGGTGTGTCGACCTGTTGGGTCGCGGCGGCACACGACTGAACGGCGCGGAAATACGGATTGGTCGACTGTACGACGGAGATCTGATACATGTCGGCAGGGCCAAACTGAAGATACACTACAGCAATATGGAAAACCAACCACCCATCGAACCTTCCGAACCACCGCGCGCTGCAGCGGAGACATCCAATGAATCGCAGCCTGCCGACGAGGGGACGATGCCGGCGCCGGCTGCGAGCAGCCCACAGGTCGCTGATATGGCGGGAGAGCTGAGTCAGCTCATCGCCCAAAATCTTGCCAATATTACGCCCCCTTCGGGTGCACAGCCTCCCATTCCATTTTCGCCGCCGGTACCTGCCGTGGCGCCGAATCCGCAACTCCCGGCCGCTCAAAGCGAAGGCGAACGGAACGTTTCAGAAGCCTTTGTGCTGTCGTTGGTCAACCAGTTCGGCCAAATGCAACAACAGATGTTTCAGCAGTCCCAGCAGTCGATGATGATGCTGGTCAACATGTTTAGCAGTTTGCATCAGAATCATATGGAATTGATTCGGGACGATCTGAATCGAATTCACCAGATTACCGATGAGTTGAAGGCGGTCCAATCGCAAATGGCGGACGGACAAACCTCGGCGACGAGCGTCACCTACACCCGCGATTCGCAACCGGCAGGCGACTCGCAAGAACATGTGCAAGATGCCGAAATCTCCGAATCGCGTCCAGCAACGCCGGAACCGCGAACGGCTCCGCCACCCTCCTCTTCGGAATCACCTCAGCCCGGCCCCGGCGAACCGCCGCCAACCGTCCCGGCGGACGCAGCCGACCGCCCCCGTTCGGATCGTTCAGGAGTTCGCGCACACACGCTGCTGAGCGAACGGCTTGCGGAATTGGAGAGCGAACGTAACAGCCGCTGGCAGAAGATCATGAAGACGATCACCGGCATGGGCGGTGCCTGAACATTGAGCCGCCCTTTTTACAAAGGGTGCCACTAGCGGCTCGTCCGCCAGTGCATCAACGTTTAGGGACGAATAGCACCCGGCGTGATCACTTCAGCGTGCCTTGATAACACTCGCCGAGGTGAATCATCAATTCCAAGGCCAGCAGATCCGCACGAGCCATGACGTGTCGCGTGCTGCGACTACCGAGACCGCGGACCAACTCTTCCACACGTTCGAGATGCAATTCCAGCGCCTGCCGTGGGCTCAATCCAGCGACGGCCAGCAACTCCGCCAATTTGGCGATCTCTGCTCCCAGTCCGCCGCACCCCATGATGACGTAGGTCCGCAACAGTTCTTGATAATAGTCATTCAATTCCGCAGGCAATTGGTCCACCGCGGCGGAGCAATTGCTAAGTCGTACGATGTCGGCCAAGTCACGGATGATTTGTCGCTGTTCGTTCAGCAGATGTCCCGCTTCGTTGCGTTCCCGTGTGAGTCGACGGCGTTCAGACATCGCCATGCGGTGATTTTCCCGCATCACATCGACTCGCCGCACGGCGCGTTTGAGCGTGGGCACGACCGCCATCGATTCCAAACCGTTGGGGGTGAGCAACAATTCGACTTGGAGCCGGCAAACTTCGGTCCACGTCGCATCGTCGGCGGTCGCCGCGACCACCACAACTGGATCATCACAACCGCTGGCGCGCACCGCGCGCACCAAATGCAATGAACTGGTCCCCTGCTCTTCGGGGCTATCCAGAAACATGTGATTGATGAGCAGGCAGTCGAAGCTTTCCTTGCGCAACAGCGCCAATGCTTCACTGGCTGTAGAAACCCATTTAAAAATCGGTTCCATGCAGCCTTCAGCATCAAGCTGTAGCGTCAAGCTGACCCAAGAGGGTTCCAGCGCACCGATGCACAACAACCGCAGTCGTGGCGGCAGGCTGGTCTCGATTTGATCGTGAACCCGTATGCTTGTTTCCAAGCGAAACCCCTTCCCTGGCCGATCCGAGGAACGTCGAAGCGCCGTTAAAAAATGGCACTTTTTGTTGTTCCTTCGTTTCCTCAAAAATCCGCACGGCGGACGTCGCGAATCGCGGAGTTATAAGGGCAGTTCTGGGATGCTGTCAAGATGCGTCAGTGAGTGTGGATCGTTTTGAGATAGGAATGTAAAGAATCCAGTGCGGTAGGTTTTGCTGCATTTTATGCGAACCTGCGGCAAGTTCGTCGCGTCTCTGTGCATACGGATCAACCATCTTAAAAGCGTACGAGGCATGAATTCATGTACGGTTGCATAGAACAATATTTTGCTGAACCGAGATTCAGACAAAACATAAATTTTCGAAACGTCATACGTTGTTGATGTCGATGGGATTGAATCAATCTCTCCGGCCCGGCAGCACTGATGTTGTCGGGCTTTTTTTGTTTCTCAAGGCATTCCTTGGTGTCGCCGGAGTCCAGCGGCGCGCTCGACCCCGGGTGAACCGGTCGGCCGTGCGTGTTCCGAACATGGGATCTGAAACCGACGGCAGTCAAGATTTGGTAGCTCAATTGGTGAGAGCATCAGGCTATTAACCTGAAGGTAGTGGGTTCGAACCCCACCCAAGCCTCCAGTGGTTTTAAAAAACCACACGACCGACGCGCGAGCGTCACCCAATTTGTCCGCGGGAGGTGGACGAACGTTTGATCCGCCGCCGCGCGGTTTGTCTTCAGCCGCAACGGATGATTCAATTTCCTGGCACTTCGTGCTGGGGGAACCGGTTCTTCGTTGTCGGTTTGAGACCACCGCCGGCGGCAGCACGCGGGCGCGCTCTGCAGTGCGCGGATACCGCCCTCGCGCGGCTGCGGCAGAGGAGAGTGAACAGGGTGAAATCCGAGTCTCGGCTTCGGCCGATCGGCAATTTCACTCTCGCAATTTTCCAGACGCCGCAGCTGCGCGTTTGCTCAAGCCGCACTCCGTGCAGCCACGTGTGATCTTCGCTCGCTCCACCTGCCAACGACGTTTATTAGTAGGCAGTAGGCAGAAGGCAGAAGGCAGAAGGCAGAAAATATTGCTGACGGGTTTGCTGTCAATGCTCATCTATAAATTCCATTCGACGTCCAAGCAGGAGGTCACGCGATGTTTGTTATGAAGTCCTTTAAGATTCGACGGCACGAAGTCGGTCTGTATTTTCGGGACGGCGAATTTGTTGGCTTGCTCGATGCCGGGCGTCATTGGTTCATTGACCCGCTCCGGAAGGTGCGTGTTGAGGTGCATTCGCTGCGCGCGCCATGCTTGTTTCACGACCAATTGGACGTGATCGTCAAGTCGGATGTGCTTGCAGATCGTGCGACGGTGTTAGACCTCAAGGACGACCAGCGCGCGTTGGTGTGGATTGACGGCCGTTTTGCTGACCTACTCGCACCAGGCCTCCACGCGTATTGGAACACGGTTCGCGATGTGCGTGTCGAAGTGATCGATGTTCGACAACCGCGGTTCATCCATGCGGAATTGCCGATCATCGCCGCGATGCCTGTTGCGCGGAAGTTGCTCGACATCTGCACGGTCAACCGAGACCGTGTCGGCGTTCTATACATGGACGGTCGTTTCGTCGAAACGTTGCAACCGGGCATTTACGCATTCTGGAAGAACGGCATTGATGTGCGGATTGTCGAGGTCGACTTGCGAGAGTCAATGGTCGACGTCAGCGGTCAGGAAATTATGACGGCTGACAAGGTGACGTTGCGGCTGAACGCCGTCGTCAACTACCGCATCGTCGATGCGCATCGTGCGCTGAGCAGTGCAGAAGACGTACAGCAAGCGCTGTACCGCGAAGTGCAATTGGCGCTACGAGGCGTGCTGGGTACGCGCGAGTTGGATGCGTTTCTGTCGGACAAGGATGCAGTGGCCGAGGAAATCGAGGCGCTCGTGCGGCGACGTGCCGGTGCGTTGGGTCTAGAACTGCTCTCGGCCGGTATCCGCGACGTGATTTTGCCGGGCGACATGAAGGACTTGATGAACAAGGTTACGGAAGCCAAGAAGGCGGCCGAAGCCAACCTCATCTCCCGCCGTGAGGAGACGGCGGCTATGCGCAGCCAAGCCAACACGGCCAAGTTGCTGGAGAGCAACGCTGTGTTGATGCGGTTGCGTGAATTGGAAGTCCTGGAGAAGGTCGCTACGGCAGGCCACTTGAACGTCATTCTCGGAGAGAAGGGATTGACGGACCGCGTGGCGAACTTGCTGTAACGCGAAAACCCCTCGGCGTGAATCCTCATGCCGGGGGGATTTTTGCGCGCATTGAATGGTTCCAGAAGCAACAACAGCTGGGCATCGAAGGCGAGAAGCGGAAGTCGTGGGACTTGAACCCACAAGTCGCTTGCAGCGACCACCTGTTTTCAAGACAGGCTCCTCATCCAGCCGGATGACTTCCGTTTTGCAAGGTTAGCGAGATGTCGCCATCAGTGAATTCAAATCACCACGAAGCCACGCAGGACGCAGAGGATTTGTGGATGCCAATTCCAATCCGATGGCCGGTCGGCGCACAGAATGATCTGGGCCGGATGCACACCGCGCACTGAAACGAACAATTCGGGCGCAAGGAAAAGAGTGCCCCGCGGGAGTCGAACCCGCCTGACCGGGGTGGAGGCCCGGTACCTTTGCCGCTCGGCCAGAGGCACATGTCGAAGTTGTGAATAAATAAGTGAAATGAGCGGAAGGAGAGGGAGTCGAACCCTCAAGGCCGTCAAGCTCGTCCCGGTTCGAGCGGGGTGCCATCGCCAATTGGCTTGCCCTTCCAAAAACAACACTGAGTTCAGCGCAGCGACCAACGGGAGCGAATTCGCCCATCGAGCGGAAGCTCGCACCCAGCGGCTATGCCGCATCGGCCCGGACGGAGTTGAACCGACGTCGTGCCCTTATAAGGAGCCTGCTCTGACCCTTGAGCTACGAGCCGCGCTGCGCATGTTGGAGCGCACCGATACGAGTTGCCCGAGAAGGAGTCGAACCTTCGTTTCCGCCTTATCAGAGCGGCGTCCTGTACCGTTGAACGACCGGGCAAACTATCGTCGCCTGGGCGGTTAGACGCACCACGCCGGGAAATGGTTCGCGTCTTTTTCGGAGTAATGAGCTCATTGAAGTGCTCATCTGCTTCGAGTACCTGGTGCGATTTTCGCTGTGCAGTCGGCCTTTATACTGCCGGACTTAGTACTCGAACACCCAAAACAACGTCGGTACGTCCGCCTGGAAATCATTGTCTGAAGCAATGACCAGTGTCTGTCGACAGTCGGCTAAGTGGGGGCCGTGGCTTAAGCCTTCGATTTTTTTGGGCATCGAAGAACCTGTTAGGCCGAATTGCGGGACGAGGAGATCGATGAAGACCGTTTTGGCTGCCGGTGTGATGGTGCTGGGCAGGTCGTTCTTGGGGAGGGCTTTGCTGCCGTCGATGGCGGTTGCGTTTGACAGATCGATTTGCATGATCCGTTTGAACTTCGCCGCGTCGCCGGTCTCTCCATCTCTTTCGATGACCAGGAACTGATGATCATTGAGAGCCAAGATTTCATTCAGGCCATAGTCCACGTCGTCGAGTTGGTAGACGTATTCCCAGGTCTCGCCGGTGTGGGTATCCAGTTTCACGATGCGGCAATTCCGCCCGAACGGTTTTCCTTTTTTAGTGCGGGCCGCGTCTTGCAGGAGCGGGCCTTGGAAAATCCCGTAGGCAAATTGGCCGTCCAGCGTGAGGGCTAATCCTTCCAGTCCGCGATTGGAGGACCGACCGGAGCGGTTGAGTTTGTTTTCAGCCGATTTGGAGTCACCCGGATGCAGCGCCGAGAAGTAGGCCGGTAGTGGATAGCGGCGTTGTTCTTTGCCGGACAAGGAGAATTCGATGACGTGCGGACCGTATTCATCGGAGATCAATAGAGTGTTGTTTTTGGTGAGTCGAATGCCTTCCGGATCGAATCGACCGCCCAGTTCGTCAGTGGGAGCATAGATCGTGGCGTTGCCGGTAAAAGGCCGCCCCAAGGCATCGGATAGTAACGTCGTCGATACGATGGATATTTTCGCTGGTTGTGCGCCGCTCTCGTCGAAATCGATGTTCAACTCATGGAACCGACATTGATATCCGGTGGCACCATCGTCGGGACCGCGATCAGCCAGCACAAAAAAGCGGTTTTTGTCACCTGTATATTCCAGTGCGGAGATGCCGCCGAATCGGTGATGCGGCGTGCCGTTGACGAGTGTTTCGGATTGACCGGAATGGTCGATCGCAGTGCCGGCAAGACGGCCGCGGCCGATCAGTTTCACGTCCGCCGATGCCGGTTGGCACACAGCGAATCCGCAGAGACAAATGACAAACCACCCAGCGAAATTGAGACGCATGAAAACTCCACAGTCGACAGCAAGGGAAAGGGTTAAGTCCAGTGCGACGGCAGCCCGCCCCAGTGAAGGGGCGAGCTGCTATTGTTCGCGCAACAACATTCGAGATTAGAATTCGCCGGAAATTTCTCCACCGGCACGCGTACAAGCCCCGACAAACACGGCTGCATCGACGCTTTCGCTGATGAACCGAACCGAGCCATCCGCCAGTCCGAAATTCGCGCCACCCGTATGAAAGCTAAAGGCTTCGCTGACGTTGATAGCGTTGATCATCTTGGGGCCGTATTTATCCAGACCGTCAGCTGTTGCCCCATTGATGCTGAATCCATCATCGGGGTCCGCCCAGCCAGTGCCGTCGGCGGCGACAAATCGCCCACCCAAATCGACGACTTTGTCGTCCGAATAGGCTGCAAAATCATCAGCCGTCATCTTGCCACCCGCAATATAAACATCGGGTTGACCGGCCGCTTCACCGACCATGATGGTGTTTGACGTACCGTCGATCACGTTGCGGATGGGATTTGACGGCCCTTTGGCCAAGACGCCCGCACGGGCATTGCTACCCGGGTCCGGGATGCCCAGGACATCGGTGTAAACTTTTTTCTTGATTTCGTTGATCGAACCGAAGTCGCCCGCAGCGGCACCGACGACCCAGTGGGGATCGATGCGACTATCGGTCGGCGTCGAGGGGCAAGTCATAATCGACAGCTGCGTGCCAATCGTGTCGCGGTTTGCCAATGCACTCCAGGCAACATTGTTATCGAATTCGTTCCCGAGATTTCCTTGATCGACGTAGGGAAGAATCATCGTCGTCCATGAACCGTAAGCACTATCATTGCTGGCATTGTCTTCGATGGCGACATCGGGATAGATACGGCTGGGCGGGAAGGCTCCGTGCGCACTCTCGTAGTTGTGCAGTGCCAACACCAATTGTTTCAACGCATTTTTGCATTGGGTCCGACGAGCGGCTTCGCGTGCTTGCTGCACGGCTGGTAACAGTAGCGAAATCAGAATGGCGATAATCGCAATCACCACTAACAATTCAATGAGCGTAAATCCGCGTCGCGAGCGTTTCGGTGACGGTTGAACGTCATTCATTTCAGTAATCCTTTGGGTTTGAGGGGGGAGTCATTTACCACTTAACAACAGGAAATAAGTCTTTGTTGGCGACTTCGCCACAAATTCATTTCAGCGTGATTTCGTCTAACTCGTTGACGCCTTCTTTGACCGTAATGGAAATCCCCGACGTCTCAGGACGGGTCAACCTCTGCAGCATTTGCTCAGGAAGAAGGTCTTGCTCGTCCTCGTCCAGTCCCTCTAGCGGGCCGAGCCAAGAAAACGAGACGTTGTATTTACCTGGCGGGGCGCCATCGCCTTTGCGGTATGTCGTAAATTCGAAGGCACCATCCTGACCAACGATCGCACGCGGCGAGTAAAACGGTTTGCCATCGGCCTGAGGGATCACGGGATGCAGGACCAAAGTCGCGTCCGGAATTTGCTGGCCGCTAAACGTAACGACGCCCGAAACTGGATAGACCTCAAGCTCACCTTCCATCCAGTCGCTCTTGCCGCAACCGACAACAGACAAAGCGGCACAAACGATCACGCCCAGAAATCCAACTGACATTCCGTTTTCTAAACGTGGCAAACATCGCAGTCGCATCGAGGTCCTCATTTTGCAACATGTCACAGAACGGTTAAGATTCACAATTCGATGAACATGTTTGTACTGCGAAGTGTGAAGAAAAGATGAACAAGCGGTGCGGTTCGTATGAAGATACGAACTGGTTGAAAACGTTTTTTGCTTGGGGCAATTTGATTCACAAAGACCCGTTGCCAAAGAAGGTCGACTTCAATTCGCCGACTTGTCATCAGTGTGATTGCGACTGTTAGACTCTGCTGATTCGATTGCTCCTTCTGACCTCAGGACGTTGCTAGCGTTCGTTTTTCGTGACTCGGTTTGTGAACAACCCATGAAAATCACCGAAATCCGTGCCTGCCAACCAGCAACTCCCGGTTCGCCCCCTGATTGGCGGACCAGCCTGGGTCAAATCTTGGTGGCGGTTGAAACCGATGCGGGATTGATTGGATATGGCGTTGGTGGCGGGGGGGCTGCGGGGATCCATGTCGTGCGGACCGTCCTGCGCGATTTGTTATTGGGCCGCGATCCGTCCGCTGTGGAGCAAATCTGGGAAGAGATGTATCGGACCACGTTGCCGTTTGGGCGCAAGGGGATTGCGCTGATGGCGCTCAGCGGGGTCGATTTGGCGTTGTGGGATTTACGAGGCAAAGCGGCGAATGAACCGGTCGCGCGACTGTTGGGTGGCGAAGTGGGCCAACCGATTCCGACTTATGCCACGGTCTGGGGATCGATCGAACCGGCGATTACAGCCGGGCATCGCGCGATCAAATTGCACCTGGAGAAGTACGACCCGCGCACGAATCTCGAGGCCCTTGTCGATTGCGTCGCCAACGCCCGTCGGCGGATGGGCGACGAAGGGATGTTAATGGTCGACGCGTTTATGAAATGGGATATCGACACCACACTCGCTGTTGCAGCACGGCTTGTCGAACACAATGTTGCCTGGCTGGAAGAACCGTTACTGCCCGACGACCTAAAAGGTTATGCAGACTTGGTCAACCGCTGCCCGATCCCCATTGCCGGAGGCGAGCATGAGTTCACGGCGGCTGCCTTTGAGGAGATTATCCTGCAACGCTTACACGCGGTTCTCCAGCCTGATGTCTGTTGGTGTGGCGGGCTGACCGAGTTGATCAAAATTTACCGCATGGCTGCGGCGGCGGGCCTGCGTGTCTGTCCGCATCGTGGAGCGGAAATCTGGTCGTTGCACGCCATCGCCGCCTTGGACCCGCAACCTTTGGCTGAATCGGGCCGAAGTTGGATGTCTTGGGTCGGCGGTCAGCCACCGATTGTTGACGGATGGATCCAACTGGGCGAGGCCCCGGGTTTGGGGGTCATTGTGGACGAAGAGACCTGCAATTAAGGGTTTCTCTGGGGGTAACTTTGCCATTTCGTCCTTGCAGGGAGACTGGAGAGCGACGAAAATGGATGGGCGTTCTCAACCTGGGTGTGTTTGTTTAAAAGGTCGTAAGCGGGCTTCACCACTCCGACGTGATCCGATGCGAAATCTAAAACTCAGGCCGAATGTTCCATAGGCGGGCTACTCGTGGGAATTCTTAATTTTGCTTCTTTGGTGCTGCTGACAATCGCTGGGATTCAAACAGCCTGGGCGTGGCGAAATCTGCGTGATTGGCGATTGGCGTTTGCTTGTTTGACCCTCCTCCTGGCTGGGATCCCGGGGATTTTCGAATTTCTATTTGATGTGAACAAGAAACCACTGCGCGCGGACTTTTCATTTGACGAAGTCCAACTCTTTACGGTTGGAGTGTTAGCGGTCTTGGCGGCATCGTTTATTAAGCAAATCATCCATTCGCAACAAATGGCAGCCGTGGCACAGAGCGTTTCAGAGTTTCAACTCGCCTCGATAGTAGAAAACGTGCCTGATGCCATTCTGACCGTCGACCGTGACGCGAAGGTGTTGTATCTCAACCATTCGGACTCCCTCTACAAGGTCGAAGAGATCGTCGGTCAAAGCGCTTTGAGAATGCTCCCCGAAGATGCGCATAGCAACATGCGAGCTGCGCTGGCGGAAGTAGTGGAAGATGGTCGTTCGGTGGAATTAGACGTACCGATGATCGACCGCGATGGCAGCAACCGGTGGTACACATGTCGCATCTTCCCTGCTGGAAGCGGAAGCCCGCCTGAGACGGCGACGGTGATCGCCACCAATATCACGCAGCGCAAACAAGCCGAAGACGAATTGCGAAGGTCGCGCGACGAGCTGGAACAGCGTGTTGTGGAACGAACACGGGAACTTGCGCTAGCCAATCAAGAACTCCGTTCCGAAATCATTGAGCACAAGCAGACGGAGCGGCAACTCTTTTCTCGGATTGAATTCGAACGCATCATATCAGGATTATCATCGCGGTTTATCGATTTGGATCCCGGCCAAATCGACCCGGCCATCGACGATGCCTTGAAAAAACTGGGAGAAGTCTCGGGAACCGATCACTGTTCGATCTGTCACTTAAACGACTCGCCACCAACGGCATCGATGACGCACGAATGGTGCCGTGACGGCGTTGCCCCGGTCTCTGATCTTATCCAAGATTTGCCCATGGAGAAGCATCCTTGGTTGTGGCAAAAAATTCGCGAACTGGTCCCGGTGCACATCTCCAACCTCGACGAACTCCCCCCCGAAGCGAAAACGCTCAAAGCGGCTTTAGAATCTCGAAAAATGCAATCCTTCGTGGTCGTGCCGTTGACCTCGGGCCACGTGCTGTGGGGATTTGTAAGCTTCGCCGTCATAGGGCGGCAGGTTTCGTGGCATGATGATATGGTGGCGCTGTTGAAGATCGTCGGGGATATTTTCCTGTCGGCGCTGGAGCGGCAACGGGCCAGCGAGGCGCTGCTTGCGACTGAAGCGCGGATACATCGGCTGTTTCAAAGCAACATTATCGGTTCGACGTTCACCGACGTCGACGGTATTTTGTACGACGCGAATGACGCTTTTTTGAATATGACCGGTTACTCACGCGAGGATCTTCCCTTGCGCTGGCGGGATTTGACTCCCCCGGAATGGTCGCACCTCGATGAACAGGCGTTGCGGAGCATCAGAACTGAAGGGTTTGCACCACCGCGTGAAAAAGAATATTTCCACCGGGATGGACACCGCGTGCCAATTTTGATGGGGACGGCCCTACTCGATAAACACTCCGGCGAATGCATCGGCTTCGTGATCGACCTCACCGAACGGAAACAGGCGGCCGAACGAATTCGCGAACTGACCAGTCGGTTGGAGGGAGCCTCGCGGTTGAGTGTAATGGGAGAAATGACCGCAGGCTTGGCGCACGAACTGCACCAACCGCTGGCTGTGATCGCCAACTATGCCAACGGCTGTATCCGCCGCCTCAGCAAGGAGACTCTCGACTGCCCAAAACTGATCGAGTCGATGCAAGAGGTCGTCGCACAAAGCATTCGCGCCGGGGAAATCCTCCGCCGCACACGCGACTTTTTGCACCAGCGGGAGATCCAATGGGAATCTGTCGACATGAATTTCGTGATTCGCGATGCAGTGCATTTGGCGGAATTGGATTCGCGACAAAAGGATGTTGAAATCAGATTGCACCTGGGGCAAAACCTACCCGACATTTTCGGCGATGCTGTGCAACTCACCCAAGCTTTATTGAACCTGTTGCTCAACGGGATTCAAGCAGCTGCCGATAATCCATCCGGTCCGAAGATGATCAACGTGGAATCTAGCATCCATCAGGATGGCTCTGTGCAAATCACCATTGCAGACACAGGGCTGGGCATACCCGCGGAACTTCGCGACTCCATTTTCGACCAATTCTTTACAACCAAATCCGACGGCTTGGGAATGGGGCTGGCGATTTGTAAATCGACGATCGAAAACCACGGCGGTAAAATCTGGATGAGACCAGGTGCCTTCGAGGGAACGGAATTTTCGCTTGTCCTACCGAAGGCTCGTCTCGAGCCGCGACCGCCTGTCACACTAGCCAAACTAACCGAACAGGCGGCGGCATCTGCGCCCCGCTGAGCCGTGCTTACCTATCATGCGAGTTACTTGTCAGCTGCTTCCGGCTCTTTCTCATCAGCGAAGAGCACCGGGACCCGGTTGATGGGTCGCACGGGATCAATGAACGTGCGGGTGATTTGCGCCAAGTAAAACGCGACCAGCTGACGCGACGACATATCAGGCGATTGGTTGAGCGTTTCTTGAAATTGTTTGCCCGCTGCTTCGCACTGTCCCGACTCCAACAATGCGAACGCCTTATTGAGACCAAACGCGTTGAGTTGGGGCATTTGAGTGAAGAGGTATTGATACGAGCTACTGATCAAGGACATCGGCCAAGGAACTTGAGCCTCGGGGATGAGCCGGGGCGGGAGGGCTCCGAGCACTCCGCGGAAATTGTCCGTGTCGATCTGCTGACTCTCGGCCGTCCAGAGTTCATTCGCCTTGTCGTATTCCGCGTTTGCCAAATACGCGGCCGCCACCAGTGATCGCCAGCCGGGTATCTGATTGGGTGATGCGTTGAGCTGATATTCCAGTTCAACCGCCGTCTCGTAGGCATCTTCGATGCGTCCCACCTCGAGTAGCAGTGTCAGAAAATACATTTTCGCTTCCGGATGGCTAGCCACAAATTCCGGAGCCTTTTCGAGTTGCTGTAGTGCCGCTGCCGGACATCTGAAACTTTGTGCGGCGATTTTTGCCAAACGCAACGGATCGGCTTTGGCATCGGTCGCTTGTTTGAGGGCGGCATCAAGTTGTTCAATATGTTGCGTCATCTGTGTGCGAAGTTCATCGATTTGCTTCAACTGCTGCGTTTCCGCCTCAGTTTTGGTGGGTTTTTCACTAAGAATTTTGTCCAGTGCGTCCAACTCGCGCAACGCCAAATCGACGCGTGCAAAGCCGGGCGAGTTATAAAACTCAAACAACCGCGAATGGGCTGTCGCATTGGTGGGATCGGCGGCGAGCGCCATGTTGTAGGCCATCAAGGCTTGGAAAAATCGCATACCCTGCCCGTGCCATTGTTGCATGCCGAGGATATTGCCCTGATTCCACGAGGCCAAAAACCGATAGGCATTTCCCAATTCGACATACCCGTCCGCCGAGGAGGGATCTACGTCGAGTCCTTGCAGCGCCTGACGAACCGCTAGCCAGGCGATTGCCGGATAGACCGCTTGATCAGCCAACGGCATCTGTGCCGCGACTGCCGAGACATCCTCCAGGATAACGTTCAAATGCCGGGCGAGTAGAATCTGTTCGGGAATATGCAGCTTGGTTTTCCAAACTTTTTGTTCATAGACATTGGGAAGAGCAGGCCAGGCGGAGCGCGACTCGACAGCATCGGTGTCTTCGCGGAAGGCTCGGGTGACGAAATCATACCCGTGGTCTTTGATAAAATTCATCAACTCGGGGTCCTGGGGATCCACGCGATGAACAACCGCTGCGGTTCCACTCAGGCTCGTCAATTGCCAATCTTGCGTCGAAAAGATAAAGGCGCGAAGCATCGGATAATCAGGAAACGGCGCCATGGTCAGTCGCGGCATGGCGTGTGTAATCTGATACTTATCAAAAACCGGCTTCCAATCCGTGGGGGTGACATCCAAGGTCTTGGCCTGTTCGGGAGACACCGCCAAGTGCTGGATCCGCAAGGAATTTCCGGTTCGTTTATGCAACGTCAGCAGATCTTGGTCACCATCTCCCAGATACAACCGCAACCGCATGTCCGTAAACGGTTTTTGGCCGGACCAGATTAGCATGTCACCTTGACGAGCGTTCGCGTTGAATGCGCGATCCGAGAACGTTTCTTTGCATTGTTTTTCTAAAGCATTGAGCGACTGTTTGAACGATTCATCAAAACCGAGACCGGTAGTGCCTCCGCCGGGAGGTCTGAGCCAACCAGTCCCCGCCATGAAGGCGAGTGCAGCAAACGCTAAAACGGTCACGGCGCGCCCACCGCGGGAAAATATCAATTCGCCAGGTTTGACCGAATACGATTGCGAGAAATTGGCCTGATACCAACTCTGACCATTAATGGCCAGTAGGATGGCAAACACCAATGCCGCTGCAGGCAATTGCTCGACACTGGCAACGCCAAAGGCTGCAAAGGCAAAAAAGATCAGCACGTGCCCCACTTCCAAACGGCGAAAATTCAAGTACATCACCAAAATTGCCGCGATTCCTAATGCCACAGCGGCGATACCGGAATGGCCCAGATTATTCCAGACACCTTCGTCGAGCAGCGTGTAAAACCGAACCGTCGACGGGTTCGGAGTGGATCCAGACAGAAATTCGCGAAACGCCGGATACTCCGTGCCATACAATTCCAACGGCCGCAGGTAGGTATGCCAGCCGAAGGGGTTGAGCAGCACGGCGAACAGGCTGCCTGCCACGGCCAATTGAAACGGCCTGCGCTGTGAGTCCGTCAAGGAGGGTCGGCCCCAGAGTACACCCATAAAATCGCCTACGCCATATAAAACTAAGGCGGTCAATCCCAGAAACATCCGCGGATCTAAATTGGCCCAGAGAAAAAACAGCGGAATCAGCGCGTAAATTCGCCGCGGCGATCCGCCTGATTTCCAAGAGCTGATCACCCAGAACATCGACGCCAGTCCCAGCAATGTGATCAACATGGGTTGCGCCGTCAGTGAATTATGACAAGCCAGCAACGCCACAGCCGCGCAGATGCTCACGCCCCACGTCGAGGTTTTGCCTAATCCCAAGTTCACGACAAACCAAAACGTCACCGCTGCCAGCAGGGCTTTGAACAAGGTTAGGCCAATAGCGCCTCCGACCGCATAGACTCCTGAGAGCACCAAGTCGAACAGCCACGACAAATTGACCCAAGGACGATCGGAAATCGTATAGGAAAAAACGTCATTTGCGGGTGGCCAGATGCCGTGGGTCGCTAGGTACTCTCCGGTTTTGACGTGCACCAATGTCGGTGATTCGGCAATGAAGGTGCAGCCCATCAAAAATGCCAGCAGCACGACAGCCCAACGGAGCATGAAGTCGCCCCGAGCCGCTTCGTCTTGCACGAGCTCGGGCGTTAACGGCTCGTACTCGGGCATCCCCTCCGGGTCACTCGGTACCGGATCGCCGGAATCCTGATCACTGGGAACCGGGTCGCTGGGTACCGAGTCGCTGGGATCCAGGGATGCTTCCTGAGGATTTTCGCTATCTGCATCATCAGACGCGTTATTCATTGGCTCATTGGGAGGTGACACCGGCCGGCCCTGTCATTATGAGAAGAGAAAAACCATCAACAATGACGGCATCATTCGCATTTCTGCGGGAATACCGCCCCATCTCACATCCAGCCTCGCGCAATGTTGGCCGATTGTTCCGCCTTTTCTACGCGAAATGCCCTGCATTCGTTGGATGAGCCACAAGTGGCTAATTCTGAACCGCTTCAGACGAGCGGCGTCCATCGATACTACTCGATTTAGAGACGCAACGCAGCCAAAACGTACGAAAACGGCGGAGCGCAATCGATGTTACGCTCCGCCGTTCCGGTTATGCATTCACTTGGACAAGCGACTATTGATGCATGGCCGCTGACAAAATCTTGGAAGTGCTTTCACGCATGATCCGCGGATCAACCATTTCGCCTTCCTGCAAAGTGGCGCGAACTTGTTTGCCCGAGATAAAGACCGGCTTTTCTTCGCTATGGTTTTCCATCAGATCCACGCGGCCGAGCGACTCGTAGTAGGCGGCAAATCCGACGTTCACCGGCTTGATCTCCAAGGCTCCGTTCAGGTTATTGAAGATTTCCTGAGCATCGAAGTCACCCCAGATCGCCGTACCGTCCTGATAGGGGGCATCGGCGTGTTTGCGGCCGATAACGATATTGGTGAAGCCCAGGTTTTGGCGGTAGATGGCATGCATAACCGCTTCTTTGGGGCCGCCGTAAAACATTTTGATGTCCAGTCCCAGCAGGACCACCCGATCGGGAACGCTTTCTCCGCGGCTGCTCCACAAATCCGCGTCGCTATCGCCGTCACCCATGGCACGGTCGGAAATCAACTTTTCGTAGGTCTGCATGCGGATTTCGGCGTTGACGTCGTCCGACTTGGTTTCGCCGATCAACGGATTCAGGCAGGCGCCTGCATTTTTTCCGTCTTTGAGCAGTTTTTCCAATGCATAGACCAAGGCGTATTCGTGCGCCCGGTGCAGCGGATTGCGCGTTTGGAAAGCGACGACGCTGTCCCAACCGGTTTCAGCCAGCTTTTTGCGAACTTCGCGAGGCGTCAACACGTACTGCCCGAAGGCCGCGTTTTTCGGCTGCGGTAACACGCGGATCTCGCCGCCGATCAAATGAGATTTGTCAGCATCCCCTTTGAGAACCATATCCGCACCGGGATGATCGGTGCGTTCGGTCAGGTAGACGCTCTTGATATACCGCGGTTTGTCCCATTCGAAAACGTCCGTCACGTCGAGCGTGGCGACGATTTCTCCGTCCGGATTGGTCAGTGCGACCTTTTGTCCGGCCGACAGGGTGGCTGCCATTTCAGAGGTGACGGGCAGGGAAATCGGGATCGTCCAGGCGTATTTGGTCCCGTTGACTTCGATGACCGACTCGTCCAGCACTCGGTTGTATGTGGCCGAATCCATGGGACCGGTCAACGGGCTGAGCGTCCCATCTCCCAGACGGTAGACGGTCGACAGATCAGCAGCGGAAACTGGTACTTGCGGCAATTTGGCCGCTTCCGACCGAAAACTGTCAATGTCGTCCGCAGAAACGGTGCAGCAAACGGGTTCGGTCAGTCCACCATGCGGCGGGATTAAGTCTGCCATGTGCGTCCTCATTCAATTCCTGTTAGGGGCATAGCCCAGAGTTTCACGTTTGTTTTTCATATGATTTGCGACAATTCCGCACAATCGCGGCGGAAGGGCCATTGTCCGCGTTTTATTACAACTCGCTTCAAAACCCTCTGATGCGTCCCGCTGAGACGGAACAGCAGGTTTCCTAAACAAACGGAACCTGGTTTTGAAACTGGTCCTAGAGAATCTGCTCGTTATCCAAACTCTTTCGATTCGGAAATTCGCCCAAAATCTGCCCGCGGACGTCCAAAGCGAACCCAACCTATTTAATGCGGAGTTGCGTTGTCAAGCTTGGAATGGGGCTGCCTGTCACATCATTGAAAAACGGGTGATTTCTTGGTCTGATCCCTCGAATTCAATCCCGCAGTCCCGCCTCCCGCATCAGCTTGGCGGTTTGGGTGTAGGCTTCCGTGACCCAGGCCTCAATCTCATCTGGGTTGGGAGCGTATTCCAACTCAATCGAAATGGCGCCGTCGATGCCCAATTGCTTGATTTCCTGAAGATACGGAGGGAAATCAACCACGCCGCGCCCCGGTGGCAGGTCGCCGTGCACTTTTCCGTCGCAGTCCGAAATGTGAATATGCGTCGCCTTACCGGCGAGTCGTTGCAATTCCTCGGGAGCGACGTGTGACAGGCATAAATGCGAGACGTCGATGTTGGCGGCAAAGGCGGGATGCCCGACGTCGTCAATGAAACGGACCATCGTGTCGACGTCGTTGACTAACGAAAGTTTGAACGGCTCTAGCTCTAAAGCAATCTTGATGCCCAGAGATTCCGCGTACTCGGCCAACAATCGGCAGTTTTTCACACCAGTCGCCCACTGCTCTTCGGGGGGAATCACTTCTTGATTCCAAATGTATTCGCCGATCACCAACAGCAAATTATCCGCTTCGAATTCGTAAACCAGATCCAAATGCGCTTTTACGCGTTCGAGGCTGAAGCGTTGCACGCTTTCGTTGAAATCAATCAGCCCCACAGCGACGCAGCACAACGACACGATCGGCAAGTCGAGGCGATCACATTCATCCTTAATTAACTTTCGCTCCTGGATGCCGATGGACAATGGGTCAACTTGGATATCGATCGTATCAAACCCGAGTTCCTTCGTTTTTTGGATTCCCCAGGTGGTTTCTCGGCCGGCTTGGGACCAGGCGGAGTTAATCAATCCCAGCTTCATGGTGTAGTACTCCCGCGAATGTCGTTCTACCTACAAGTCGTTTGCCTGCAGTTTGCGTCTGGTAAAAATATGCGTCATTAGGTTTACTCGATATTGTTTGCTTGGTCGTGATCTTAGCAAACAACCTCTGCAATTGTCGTCCCGTCATTGTCAAATCGGTCATTGACAATGCTTAAGAGCGGCCTGTAGAATTTTATAATTGGTAATAATACTAATACCTATTGCGATTAAAAGACGTTTCGCTAGTCGTCGTCTCCGGTCGTACCTCCCCCCCGATTCACCCCCCCCCTCAGCTAGAGGAACCCTCGATGCAGGGACAATTTTTGGGCCACCCTTTGGGCCACTCCCTTAAGCAGCGAATTGCCGGGAAACTGGCATTATTGTTGGTCGTCCTGCTCGTCGGGTCGAGTGCTCTTTGCCACGGCGCCGAATATGCAACTGAAGCGGAAATCAAAAAGGCGATCGAGAAGAGCAAAACCTTTCTGTTGGCAGACATTGGCAGTAAGACCAATCGATCGTCAATTGGGGCGGTGGCACTGTTGAAAGCAGGTGTCAAACCGAGTGACAAACGTGTCCAAAAGGTGTTGGAGGATTTAGCGAGTCGTTGTCAAGGGGACACGTTCAAACCCTACAGGAGGCATGCAGGCATCTATGAAGCAACCGTCTACATCATGGCGTTCGCCAATAGCGATCCGGAGAAATACAAAGCGGAAATCCAGTTTCTCGTCGATTGGCTAACGAAATCGCAACGTGAGGACGGCGGTTGGGAATATCCGGATGAAAAAGACTCAGCTGATACCAGCCAATCGCAATACGCGCTATTGGGCTTGTGGGAAGCTTCTATCCAAGGGGTCGAGATCGATCAAAGTGTGTTTGATCGAGCGGCCCGCTGGCATTTGGCGACTCAAAGAAACGATGGCGGTTTTACTTATGAGCCCGGCAAGTCGGGAACATCGAGTTCGACCCACAGTATGACTGCCGCTGGAACCGGAAGCCTGCATATCTGCCGGATGTTTATGTTCCCGTCCACAAAGGATTCGGCATCACCGTTTGCCGGCGACTCAAGTGCTCGAAAAAAGAAAGCCGGCGATCGGAAAAAGTTCGGTGTTTTAGAAGATCCTGACCTCGTGGAGGCGGAACTGGAAAAATCGGCGACCAAGAGTGCGCCAAGTCGAACGGTTGGCGGTGCTGCGCTGAATGTGAGTATCGGGAAAAGCCTGAACTGGTTAAACCAAAACTTCGTCGTGAGTAATCCGACCGGCTGGCCGATGTACTATCTCTATAGCCTGGAACGGGCAATGGCGTTAGCGAATATCGAGGAAGAACTGGGGAATCACGATTGGTATCGTGAAGGGGCGACGCATCTCGTTCGATCGCAAAATGAGCGTGGTGATTGGCGAGGAAATGGCGGACCGGGTCCCAGTACAGCATTCGGACTGATGTTTCTGACTCGGGCCACACACAAGACGCTCGGCCGCCGACGTGTCCGTCGGAAAATTGGCGGTGGACTTCTCGCCGGTGGTCGCGGACTGCCAGATGATTTGAGTAGCACCTCAATCGAAGGCGGCACAGTAAAACAACGGAAAATGACCGGTCCGGTGGATGAATTGCTTGCAGTTTTAGAAGATCCCCAAAATGCCAATTTCTTCCAGGCCCAGGAGGCGTTGGTGGAAACGGTCATCTTGGGGGACCCCAAGGCGTTGGTGGGCAAAACCGATAAGTTGCTCAAGTTGGCGTCGACGAAAAACGACGAAGTCCGACGGACCGCGATGTGGGCTTTGGGCCGCAGCCAGGACATTACTGTTGTCCCCACATTGATCCAAGCACTCAACGATCCGAACCTGGACACAATGGTCGAAGCTCGCAATGCACTGCGATTCATCAGCAAGCGAATTGACGGTTTCGGCTTACCGGTCCAGCCCAGTGACAAAGAACGTGAACGTGCCATAGCACGCTGGAAGAAGTGGTATCTGACCGTACGGCCTTATGATGAACAGGACGACCTACTGTCGGTGGAACAGTAGCTGTGTTTCTTTTCGTCCTTGAGCATTGCCGCGTGAATGCTTCTCTCCAATTTCGATCCTCTATTGCAAACGTAATCCACTGCTGAATCCATTTTGCTTTGTCGATTGACCGCCCATAACCGGCATGTCATTGGCACAGTTTCTCTCAAAGCAGCAACGCCCGCCGATGCCTTCAAAACGTGAAAAGTCAAAACCATCTCACGCACCCGTGTTAGATGTCACCCGCTACGATAAAGTCGCAGCTTGGTTGATTGCGCTGGTCGTCGGGATATCGCTGGCAGCCTCATGGGAGGTGGCATTGCATTTCATCAATCGTCCCGCGCAAGCCAGTGATGCGGTTGCCATGGAGTTTATTGAAGTGGCAGGCGGCAGTGAGGATGGGGCAATTGATGAGACGTTGCTCTTAGAGTCGCCCGCCGAAGAAACTGCCGATCCCTCATTGGCCGAAGTCGAATCGGAAGAGGTCGAGGTTCAAGAATTGTTGGACAATGTGATCGATCTGGCAGACCAGGCAGTGGAGCAGACCAATCGCCAACTCGAACTGGATGCGGTGAACGCCGGCAAGCCGGGCAGCGCTTCAGGCACGGGTCGGCGCGCATTGGGCGTTGGTGATGGCCAAGGGGGACTGCCCCGAGACCAACGCTGGTTTTTCCGCTACGACGATCAAATCACCCTCGATGAATACGCGCGACGACTCGACCACTTCGGTGTTGTGTTGGGGGTCATTCAAGGCAAGGAATTGGCCTATGTGTCGAATTTCTCCAAGGCGCGGCCGGATGTTAAACGGGTGAAATCCGGTGAAGGCGAGAAGCGGTTGTATTTGACATGGCAAGGTGGCGGTCGCCGCGCGGCGGATGCCCAACTCTTTAAAAAAGCTGGAATCGACGTGACCGGTTTGAGCATCTTTCAATTTGTTCCCGGCAAGCTCGAAAACGAACTGGCCCAGTTGGAGCGTGACTATCAAAACCGTCCCGCTGAACAGATTCGCCGGACTTACTTCGTCATTAAAAAGGCGGGGACCGGCTACAATTTCGTCGTGACACGACAAATTCTCTTCCGTTGAACTTACGCTACTTAGAATTGGTTAACACGAATGGACTTTACTCAAATTCTCGACTGGGGCGGCAACTTCATCTACGCGATGTTGGCATTAGTCGCCCTGTACGGCGCCTTTACCGTCATCCTGTTATTGCGCCGCATCCAAGAGAAACAATTTTCCAACGCCGCTGCCGACGAATTTCTGGAGCAGGTCCGAGAGAAACTGCAAACGAAAGATTTCGACGGTGTCGCCGAGTTGTGTGACTCGCCCGCTTATTGGAGCAAGGCTGTCCCGCAATTGGTGCTCTTTGCCCTGAATAAAAAAGAACAGACGATGAGCCGCTTGCGCCGCGGTTTGGCGGAAACATTCGAGCGGGAAATTTTGGCGGACTTGGAATACCGCATGTCGTGGGTGGGCACGATCGTCAAAAGCGCTCCGATGTTGGGGTTGCTGGGAACGGTCATCGGCATGATCAGCGCGTTTCAACAATTGGATCTCGCGCAAAGCGCCGGTGGCGAAGGGGGCGAACAACTCGCCGGTGCCATCAGCGTGGCCTTGTTCACAACCGCGGCCGGTTTGGCGGTAGCCATTCCGCTGGTTCTTGCCGGAGCGCTGATCAACGTCCGCATCGGCCGTCTGCAGGATGGCGTCCAGCATTGGATCGGTGAATTTTTGGATGACTACGAGGTCGCCGTTGGCAGTACGGGAGGGCGGGACAGTTGAGACGACGCCGAAACGCCCTTGCTGATGATGAGGGCGGACAATTCAAAACCAACAAACGTGAGCAAGAAGCGGATTTAGACATCACGCCGATGATCGATGTCACGTTTTTGCTGCTCATCTATTTCCTGGTCAAGTCCACGATGGACCCCTCCGAAGCATTGGATTTGCCCAAGGCCAAATACGGAGACGGCATCAACGGCAATCAAAGCACGGCCATCACAATCAAGGCGGGACGTAACGAAACCGCTTCGATCTTATTGGACGATGGCCGCGAGGTGGATGTCGACGACGTGCGGAGGCATGTCGAGGAACAAGTTGCCGCCGGCGTGAACAAGGTGATGATTCAAGCGGAACGCGAAATTTCACACGGCGACGTACAAAATGTAGCCCGCGCTATTGCGGAAATCGAAGGTGTGGAGTTCTTCATCGCGGTCGAGGAAAAGGAACCGTGACCTGCCACGCGACTGGCAGAAAGGTCGGCCCTAATCCGGCCGGTTGCTGTGAGTCGCCACTGCCGTCTGAAACGATCCTCCCTCAGCAGAGTGTGGAATATAATAATTTGGTGATCCGCTGTATGACATCAGCGGCAAAAATACGATGCCCATTAAATTCCGCTGTGCCCATTGCGGCAAAAAAATCAAAATCACATCGCGAGCCGCCGGACGAAATGTCAATTGTCCGAAGTGCGGCGACCCTGCCCGGGTTCCGTCCCCGAATTCTGTCAAGCGTGCCAGCAAGCCGTATCAGCCGCATCAGTATCTTGATGCGGAAGCAGACGCGGGGGATTTTCAGCTCCGCAAACGTGCGGCGTCCGAGGATGATTTGGACCTGACTCCGATGGTCGACGTGACGTTTCAGTTGCTGATTTTTTTCATATTGACCGCGAGCATGAGTTTGCAAAAGGCAATCGCCGTTCCCCCTCCCGATCCGCAGCGAGAAGGGGCACAATCGACACCGATTTCGCTGGACGACCTGGAGGTCGATTCGATTATCGTGGAAATTCAAGCGGACAATACCATTATCGTCGACGACGAACCATTGGCGGCCGACAGCAACCTTGCGGAAATGTTGCAACAATCCATGGACTCCTCGGGTCGCCACGAAATGGTGATCAATGCCCATGCGGACTCCTTTCATGAAACGACCGTGACCGTGTTTGATGCGGCAAACGAAGTCGGCATGCAAAAAATCCGTATGACGACAACCGGCGGCGAGGATGACGAATAGCCCCGATCGACTATTTGCGGCCGGCAACGGTGGCGACGACTGATTTATTGACCTACTGGCGAATGTCCCGATTTCGATTTTCACGACGTGAAGACACGTCATGAACCGGTTTTGACACCGCCTTCAGCATTTACCAAAAACGACCGAGCACGATATGCCCGCCCTCGAAATTCGAATTCCCTCCGGTCCGAAGGACATTGTCCAACTTTCCAAGGAAATGCCGATCTCAATTGGTAGTCATCCTTCGAATGATGTCTCCATCGACGACGCGAGCGTTGCGCCCATGCACTGCCGCGTGAGTTGGCAAAAATATTCCTACCGGGTCAATTCGGCGGCCGGTTCCGAGGTCTTGCTGAACGGCAAAGAGGTCGCCAAGGCGTCGTTAAAGGTCGGCGATGTAATTTCCATCGGCAAAGCAAAAATCACTGTGGTCGATGAAACTCGGGCTGGGCATGACGATCAGGCGAAGGCGGACATCAGCGAGTTTGAGTTAAAACCATTAGACGAAGAGGAGACGGTTCGCGCCAATCGAGAAGCATTGTACGAGCCTTTGCAAGAAGAACCCGTGGCGACTGAGAAGGCGCCGCCAGAAAACGATCCCCCGTCAAATATTCGTCGCAAAAAGAAACAACAACACGTTCCCGCACCGTCGTCTGAGTCCGTTGCAGAATTGAGCATGGGCGACATTCTGGCGAGCGACGATGCATTGCCGACGACGCGATCGTCGAGTAAAGATTCCAAACGCTCGCAGGCAGACAAGTCGTCTAAGAAAGATCGCGGGTCGGATAAATCAAAGACGAAAACATCCTGGAAGGGGGGTCGCGCTGTGCGCCCCGGGGAACGCAATATTCTGCAATCGCCGCTGGTGCTGACATTGGGTGGCGGGGGATTGGTCCTGCTGTTACTGGCGCTGACATTCCGGTTTATGAATAACCGCCAAGAAGTGGATGGGCGGTTCGAGGAAGCGGCGGCGTCCAAGCGGGAAGGCAAATACGCTCAAGCGATTAAGGCGTTTGAGCGGTTTCTGATCAATTATCCGCGTGATTCCTCCACAAACAACGCGCAGATTCAACTGGGATTAACGCGCATCCAACAACACGTATCGGGTTCGACACCGGCGTGGGAATTGGGATTGCAGTCGGTACACGAGTATCGCCAAAAATCGAAGGACCTGCCGGAATTCAGCGAAGAGGCCAACGCACAGGAGTTGGAAGGATACATCAAAAAAATCACGCTGGGGGCAGCAACCAGCGCTAAAAACAATCTTAATCCCGAGTTGTTAGAGATCTCTGCCGAGGCGGGGACATTGCTCAAGCGGATCGGCGTGGACAAGAAAGAGACTGAAGAACATCTCGCCCGCGTTGGACGCGTGGCTAAAGAGGCCAATGACGCGATCCTGAAACGAAACACTTTCGATGCTGCTGTCGCAAAAATCACAGAAGCGTTGGCTGCATCGCAGGCGATTGCCGCACTTGATGAGCGGCGCGCCCTGCTGGCGCGGTATCCTGATTTTGCGTCCCATCGCGAAATCAAAAAGTTGATGAAACAGGCACTGGAAATCGAAAAAGCATCGGTCACCCGCGAAGCCGAATCGGTCGCTGCGGCGACAACCGAACAGGAATCGGACGTTGCTTCGGTCTTGTCATTGGTTCGTCATTCCCGTGCACAAAGCGGTAACAAATCTGAGAACGCGAGCGTGGTTGTCCTGTCGGAAAACTCGTGCATGGCGGTCGACACCATCAACGGAACTCCGTTGTGGAGTCGAACGATCGGCTACGACACGCCGTTTTTTCCGCTTGAACAAACGGTTCCCGATCCAGCGCTGTTGATGTTTGACACGCGGAACAATGAGTTGTTGTTGGTCTCCAAAGCAGACGGGAAACTGATCTGGCGAAACGCCGTCTCGTCGCGTGCTTCGGGAAGTCCGGTCGTGCACGAAGGTCAGGTGTTTCTGCCCACGACCGACGGCGAACTGTGCCAATTCGATTTGGAAACCGGTGAACTGACAGCGCAGTTGAAATTCGCGCAACCCATTTCGTCCGCTCCGGCAATTTCGGAGTCGGGTGAGTATCTGTTTGTCGCCGGGCACGAAGGAGTGATTTACATTCTCTCCCGCCGCCCGTTGGAATGTATTCAAGTGTTTGACAGCGGGCATGCTCCGGGAGTGATAGAAGCTCCATTGATGGCCATGGGGCCTTATCTACTGGCGATCGAAAATAGTCAGGCGAACAACTGCAACTTCCGGCTTTATGATGTGACCGAGGCGGACAAAAGTCTGAATGAGGTCGCGTCCTATCAAGGCGTTAGCGAACTGCTGGGACACGTTAAAGACACACCCGTGTTGCGAGGAAATCGCATGTTCGTTCCCTCCAGCGACGAACGCGTCACGGCGTTTACCGTCACGGAGGAAGATGGGCAAAAGCCGCTCTCCTATGTCGATAGTTCACAGAACGAATCTCCGATTGGTTGCCCGATTTATTTGGCGGTCGGTCCCGATGACCAAATGTGGATGGCCGCACGCGACCTGCGGAAGTTTCAACTCACGCTGGACCATTTAGAAGAAGAGGTCAAACAGCGGATGCGGGTGGGGCTGTGTGCACAACCGCTGCAGGTCCAGGGGAACTCGATCTTTGTCGCTGGACGGTTTCCGGCAAGCCGCGCGGTCTTCTTTCGCGGAGTCGATCGGCAGGCCATGACCGGGCAATGGCTGGTTGTTGTCGGCGCACCGATCTTGGCGACCGCCGCGCCGAACCCCAATGATAACTCGATCGTCTGCGTGACGGCTGCTGGCGATTTGTTTCTCGTAACAGCAAAACGGATTGGCGAAGGAGGCATCGACACGCGGCCGCTGGCGCAATTGAAGATCCAGGATGATCCCGAGGCCGCCTATCATGCGAAACGACTCTCCGATGGTCGAATGGCGGTTTACACGACTGGCGAAAAGCCGCATTTGTGGGTGGTCAATTCCAGCGGCGGCATTGATTCGGATTTGACGCTCAAAGAGTCGTTGCAAATCGCCCCGGCTGAATTCGGCAAGTCACTGGTTCTACCGCTGCCCGGAAAATTGCAACTGCTAGGCCGTTCACCCTCGGGGGGACGCGTGCAGGACTTTGCATTGCCCGTCACAGGAAAAACGTCCGCTGCCTGGAAAGCCTTGGTACCGCTGGCCGACGATCAAGTCATTGCTCTGACATCCAACGGAATGCTCTCGCGTTTACAACTGAGGGAACAAGACAATGTGTCATTTTTCGACGAAGTCACTTTGATCCATTTGGATCACGCCGTGGATGTCGACATCGTCGTGTCCGGCGACCGACTGCTCATCGCCGATGCCGAACCATCGTTGAGCGTGCTCAACGGTCGGTCCCTGGAAGTGGTCGCCAAAGCGGCGCTGCCACAACCGGCTCCGCTGGCTCCTTGGTTGATCGAAGACCGTGTGTATATTCAAAGTGGCCGAGAACAATTGATTTGCTTCCAGTTGGGTGACACGCTGAACAAATTGTGGGAAGTTCCGCTTCCGCAAACCTCGCTGGCCGGTACCCCGCTCATGCGGAACGGAGAGTTATTGGCAGCACTGCAAAATGGTGAAATCCTGCGCATCAATCCTGAGACAGGGGAACTGCTACACCGATACAACGTGCAGCAGACGATCGGCGACGGTCCGTATTTATTGGGCGATCAACTGGTCGTGATTTCGCCCGATGGTGGATTTATTGCCGTGCAAACTGAGAAACAGGAGGCGGGCCAATGAGTCTATTTTCTAAAGACCAACCGATCGCACAGAGCCACCGGACTCGGCAGCGATTTAGCTCGCTTGTCGTGGTGATCTTCGCGTTTTGTTTCGTGTCGACATTGGGCAGCACAGCGCAAGAATCCACCGCGCAAGAGTCAAACAGCAATCCGACTGCTGAGACCGAAGCGGAGGCCACACCGGATCAACCGGTCGATGAGAATGCGCCGGAAGAAGAGGAAAAAAAAGAAGAACCGCTGCCGACATTGGAGGAAATGCAACCCCTGTCCGTCGAACAGCTGATGAAAGGTCCCGCTGAGGACTGGATTGTGCTCAAAGCCAAGGATCAAGTCCTCGTGGTTCAACCCGTCGACCCGCGACCGAACACCTTGGAGTTCTTAGCGGACCGGCTGAAGTATCCCGATAAGTATGAACCAAAGAGTTTTGGCTTGGACGAAGAGGGCAAGCCGCTTACGGGAGAGGCTTTGGATAAAGCGAAGCGCATCTGGCGCAAAACTTTGGTCTACCTCGAAGTGCATATGCCCTTTGACAAAAATGACATCAGCGAAGACGCGGACCGTAAATTCTTTATTCCCTTTCGGGTCATTAAGGAAATCATCTACTTCGAAGACTTGATGCTCAAGCAGATCGATACATTCCTCGACCAAAAGAAAATCAGCGAAGCCTATGAGATGGTCGTCGTGTTGCGAAAGCGCAATTCGAAATGGCCGGGACTGCAGTTTCGCGAAGAAGGGTTGCTGTTTGCTGAATCGGCCCGACTAGTGGACGAAAAAAAGTTTGAGCTGGCGCTGGTGGATTTGGAACAGTTGCACGAACGCAATCCCAAATACCCCGAGCTGACCGATGCCACTGCGAACGTCGCCGATCTACTCATTAAAGAGGCTGATGCAGCGGGGGACTTCCGCCGTGCACGGCATTTTTTAGAGCGCCTTAAGGCGCGATTTCCCCAGCATCGAACCGTGACGCGTTGGACCGACACGCTAACCGCGCGGACGGCGGCGTTGATGCAAGAAGCACAAACAGCCGAATCGGTCGGCGAAATCGAAAAAGCGTTGGCCTCGGCGGAAAAAGCAGCCTTGGTGTGGCCCAATACATCCGGGTTGCGGACCCTTTATGGCCGGTTAGCACGGCGGTATCAACGATTGCGCGTCGGCGTACTTTTACAGCCGCGTGACGTGCCAACTCCCCTCAATCGTACGGTCGCCGATGATCGCCAGCGGGAACTCACGCAGTCGACGCTGTTTGAACCGGACTACTTGGATGAACAGATTGTGCGTTATCGCAGCGGGTTCTTGAATGAATGGGAGCCAACGAATCTAGGACGCCGAATTCGTTTTCAACTGCGTCCCTATCGCCAATCATGGGAGTCGCAACCGGTGACGGTCGCGCTGCCAATGATCCGGCAACTGTCAGACAAGATGCAAACCGACAGTCAGCATTTCGACGAGCGATTGTCGGACCGCATTTCCTCGGTGGCGCAAAAATCCCCATTCGTGTTTGACGTCGAATTCGAAAACGTCCCCCTGCGGCCCGAGCCATTGTTCTCCTATGCATTGAACGGACCCGGCTCGTTCGAATTGGCGAAACACGATGAACGGTCGATCACTTATCGCCGCGCTATTCCCGAGCAGCCCGACGACAACCAGTATCACATCGCAGAAGTTGTTGAAGTTCAGTATGACACCCCGGAAAAGGCGATCCAAGGTTTGCTGCGGGGGCAAGTGGACATGCTGCCTCAAATTCCACTGCGGGATGTGGATATTTTGAGTGAGCAGTCGTCGTTTTTCGTGCAGAAATATCAGTTGCCGAAAACGCATCTTGTCCAGTTCAACAACCAGAACAAGGCACTGCGCAGTCGCGCGTTGCGACGGGCGATGGCCGCCTGCCTCGACAACCAGCGTTTGCTCGAGGAATTCGTCCTCAAATCCCCGCCAAACGGGAAGGCCCGTTTGACCTCCGCACCGTTTCCCCAAACCAGTTATGCATATGACACGGCGGTGCTTCCGCAGGACTATGACATTGAATTGGCGTTGGCTTTGTCGATCGCCGCGCGGAAGGAACTGGGAGGAGCGTTACCCAAACTCTCCCTACGGGCCCCGCCCGACCCGGAAAGCCGCATCATTGCCAAACAATTGATCGCCGCCTGGGCTCGTATCGGACTAGATGTCACGCTTGCTGAGGATGACGGCAGTGCTGGGGAGGATGATTGGGATTTATCCTATCGTATTATCTCCATGCGCGAACCGGCCGTCGAATTGTGGCCGTTGCTCACCGGCAAGGAGACAGCCGAGATCGCAGACCTGAAATACTTACCCAACTGGTTGCGGCAAAAGCTTGTCGAACTGGATCGCGTCTCGGATTGGAGCCGCGCGGAGAATTTGTTGCACGGGCTGCATCGTGATATGGCGGCCGAAGCGCAAGTCATCCCGCTGTTTGAAGTTGATGAATACCTCATCGTCCGCAAGACTGTGCGGGGTGTGCCGGAAGCCCCGATCTCGACCTATGACGGAATCGAACAGTGGGTCGTTCAACCTTGGTACCCCATAAAATAGCTATGCTTCACCACGAACGAAAATTCGATATGAAACACGCGCCGATCCTCAATCGTCGACTCATCGCTGCAGCGCTAATGATTGGCCTTTTCTGCAGTTCCGCATTCGGTGCAACTGACGAATCGGAAGAGGAAATTCCCACGACGTTGCAGCCGTACAATGTGCGCGTGTTCGTTGCCATTGATGACAACGTTGAATTTCAACTCAAGTTCCGCACACGGATCTTGGCCGAATTGCGCGACCGTTGCGACGGGTATTGGGGCCGCATGTGCACCGTCTCCATTGAGGAGTTTCCGCGCTTGATTCCCGCTACGGCAACCACGCTGGACCGATTGGCAATCACGCACGAATCGCCGGAGGTCGCGAATTGCGACAAAGCCTTTTTCTTGACCCTGCAAGCCGACGGCGGGGGATATCTCGTCGCTGGAAAGTGCTGGGATACGACCACGCGTGAAACGAGTGACGTGATTTCCTCGCAGGTCTTCCGCCGCAGCGACATCGCGGACCGGTTGTTCGGCTTGTTGAGCGACCTGTTTGAGCCGATTGTGGAGATCGCTGATTTCGACGAAAAGCAGGTCACGCTGCAAATTCGCGCCGGAGAATTCTTGCCGCCCGATCCCACCCAAGCCCCGTTGAAAACAGGCCGATTGTTGACGCCGTTTTACCGTTTTCTGACCCGCGAAGGGGACGTGCGAAAGATTCAAGAAATTCCCTGGACCTATTTGGTCGTTTCGGATGTGGATCGCGCGACGGCAAATTGCACAATCGTGAGCGGACTCCGCGTGCCGCTCACGACGCGTCGCCGCCGGTTGATTGAAGTACTGGCGCAGGGCGTTCGTCCGAAGTTCGATTCGACGCGGTTGAAATTCGTGTCCCAACAATTCACCGACCACCCGATGTTCGGCGTGACGGTCAGCATCGTTCCGGAGAAAAGCGAAACGACCGCTGAAGCATCCACTGAAGAATCCACCGGCGAGGAACAAGCACAGGTGGCTAAACCTGAACCGGTGACAATGATGACTGACCGCGCCGGGACCGTGACCATTTCAGGCGATGGCTCGAACAAGCCCGTGATGTTGGCTGTGCACAGCGGAAAGTCGGCGCTGGCTAGGGTCCCGCTGGTTCCCGGATTGGAAGCTGAAGCTCAAATACAACTTCCCGACGATACGATACGATTAAACGTCGAAGGCCAATTGGCCGTGTTGGAAGCGGGAGTCATTGACGCGGTTGCCAAACGTGCTGTGCTTATGGCGCGGACACGCTCGGCGATTAAGGCAAACGACTGGAAGAGCGTCGATGAATTCTTAGAGCGGATGGACAAAATTTCCGGGCCTTCGCGCATGCAAACCGAACTGACCATTATCCGGGAACGAGGGGTGAGTGCAGCGATGGCGCGAAAAGATGTTTCGGCGAAACGGCGGATTGAACGCTTGTGCTCCAAAACCAGTGAGTTGATCGAGACCTACCTCAATCTGGACAAGATCAATCAGTTCCGCGAGGAAACCGCCGAGCTACGTAAAGCATTGGGTGCCAAGTGATTTGGCCGCTCAACGGGCCTTACCTCCTGTATTCGGCAGCGGGACTTGACCTAACACCTGCCGGCGCCGCTTACCCAACGCGCACGTTCGGCAAATCGGTGTAGGTCCAATAAAACCTTCCGGGTCACCGTGAATTGTGCAACGATAACATGCGCTGCATCGCGCATCGGTCGCAAATGCCGAGCGACCTGTCCAAGCTGTCGCGTTTTCGCACTGAAGTAGCCTGCACCGCCCCCCGGATCGGTTTCGTCATGTCGATTCGCAGGGATGGTCTTTGCGGCAAACTCCCCTGTAGATTTCCCGGTGTGGAATGTTCAAATTCGTTCCGACACACCCACCTCGCAGGTGGTAGAGTTCAAGCAACTCGACTCGCGTCGCGCAGGACTGCGCTTCGTGATGTTTGAATGGAAATGTTTTCATTCGGTTTTCATTGGCTTGAACAATACGCAACTGCAACGGGCAGGTCGTCTCATGGCCGAACAATTTCAAAATTCAAAGCGGTGGATCATCGCGGCGCTGTGTCTTATCACAGCCGGTGGGTGCGCTGCGCCCAGTCGCAATTCGTCCTTAACCACGATCGAGGACCGGACTGCTTACGCTCCGCAATTCCGCGGTTACAACGGCCCGAGCACCAGTACCGTGCCTCAGCAGACCCCGACCGTGCGCGTCGAAAAGCCGACGATGAGTGAACCGCAACTGACCGAACCCACTTTGGATGGGACGGAATTTGAGGATTTCGAAGAGACTGAAGATGTGATCCTCCCCAAACCGGATCCACGTATTGCCCCTTACCGGGAGTATCCGAATGTGGAAGCCGGGCCGCTGCTTGCACCATCGCCGTTGATCACGCCTCCCACCGAGGGAGACGATACCGACAATGCCGCTCAGCCGGTTCGACTATTGTTGGAGATCGTCCGACCGGAACGCGCGACGCTGGACGGCGACGTGCGGTTTGACGTGACCATCCGCAACGAGACGAACCGAGACGCCGAAGACATTGACGTGTATTGCACGTTTGAGCAGGGTCTGCAATTTCCCGGCAAGGAGGAAACCGAACTGCGGCGAAACATTGGCAGTATTGCGGCGGGCGAGTCACAGACGATGTCGCTTACGCTCATGGCCAAGCAACTCGGTCGGCACTGCGCACAGTTTACCATCAAATCGGGCGGGAAAGAGGTTGTATGGAAATCAGTTTGCACGGATGTCACCAAACAGGCAATGTCACTGGAGATCATCGGCCCGGACCGCCGCAACGTGGGTAGCCGAGCGGAGCATACGATGACGATTGTCAACGTAAGCGATACCGTGCTCCACGGAGTTCAAGCGGAACTGACGTTTGATGATATGTTGATTCCTAAGGAAGCGACTGAAGGAGCTGTGGAGGGCGAGGACAGCTTGTCATGGAATCTGGGTGACCTGCAGCCGGGCGAAGTTCTGCAACTGCAAGTGGAGTTTGAATGCGAACGTGCTGCCGAGGTGGCCAAGTTTGATGTCGAACTGACCGCAGCGGGTGGCGGCACACTTCGCCGAGAAACCGGCCTGCAAGTTGTCCCCGGGCGAGGCGTGTTGGACTTGAGAATTCAAGACCAAGCCGAACCGATCGCCGTTGATGATGAAGTCGTCTATATCGTCACCGTACATAACCGCGGTTTCCAGGACGTCCGCAACGTTCAAATCGCACTGACACCACCGACCGGCATCAAAATGCTCGAAGTAAAAATCAGGCAAAACGATGAACCGATCGAGTTACCGCACAAAGTGCTGCGGGGAACTTGGGATTTTGAAACCATTCGACAGCTCCCAGCGGACAGCACAGTGCAATTTCACATTCGCGCACAAGGCGTTCGCGCCGGAAACCACAAATTCGTTGCGGCAGTGAAGAGCGACCTCGACACCAAACCACACACCATCGAAGAGTGGACCACAATCAACGCAAACTAAGCGGCGTGGCCACTTGGTGCGAGCTTCCGCTCGAAGTGGGATAGGCCGCTCCCGGTGGTCGCTGCGATTGATCCTCGTGGTGCGTTTTGTTTGCCTATGTGAATGACAAACAGAGGGCCAGTCCGGCAAGTCCGACGGCTGCCCAATCGCGGGCTGTCCAACGTTCGCTGTGTGAGTGATACCTGAGGAACTTGAGCAGCGCTCCAGTCGGACAACCGTAGCGGCAGTATGCCATCGGTACGAACAGTGACGCGATCAAGCCGACGACTGCCACACTGATCGTAGCCCAGCCGGCGACACGGAAGACCCAGGCGTCAAACGGCTCGATGTCGACCAGACTCACCGACAACGCTAGCATTCCCACGATCACGCACCACGCCAATAACAATGCCGGTAAAACCAACAACGCCCGTGCCAGCCGTTTGGGAATCCGCAATTGCCACGACAACCGTCGCTTAAGCAAATCCTGTGCGGCGCCGTGCGGGCAGAGATGACTGCAATACAAATTGCGCCGCGTGGTCATTGGCAATAAGAGCGCTGCTGCGGTCAAGATCACCAACCCGGATGCCGACCGCCAGGCGATCCCATGTTGCGCCCAGCCCACGAGCATGGCCATCGAAACCATATTGCCCGCGATCAGTCCCAGATAACCAATCAACACGCACTGAAAACTGATGCGCAATGTCCGCTGTGATCGCAGCCGCGTCATGCCAATCACCATCGCCACCAAAATCACCGCCGCCGTGCCGTAATCGTGCGGCGCAATCTTCCAAGTTGATTGGCGTTGCTGTGCCGTCGCTTGAGTTAGCTTTTCTTGTTGAGCGGTATGAACCAACCCAGCGGCAACCGCCATGCTGGTCATCGTGGCGCCGGAGACCCCTTCGACGTTCGCCTGTTGCAAATCTAATGCCGCCAACCGATCGAGATTCAGATCGTTAAACAGCGACAGAAAGTATTCGTCCTCACGGACATAGGTCACGTACGGCTCGTTGTCGTAACTGTTTCCTAAGGCGATTCCGATGACGCGTCCGTGGGGATCGAACGCGATTCGTGTTTCGGTGGGTCCTTGATAGCCCACGATGTTATCAGCAGCCGGTGATGTGCGAAGTAGCGTTCCCAGCGGCTGTTCGTCGGCGGCTTCCACGTGCCAGAGCGCCGGCGACGATTCGTCTTTTATGACGGCGGTTGCCGTTGGAAACAATGGTTGTGCATCAGCCAAGGTCAGCGGTTGTGGAAAACGTAAAGACTCGGCGGCGCCACCCAACCGGTGCATCACCGCTTCGGTAATCGCCAAGCTCGTTAGCGTCGCTCCCGAAACCGCATCGACATGGCCCGCCGCTTCGGCGCGGGGTCGGCCAACGAAGGATGCAAAAAACGCACTATCTTCGCGAATCTGACGCACGTGATCTCGTGTGTCGCCGCTGGAAAGAATCTCGATACCCAGCAATCGGTCGTTTTTATCGATCGCGATCAGGACATTTGTCGGTCCGGAAAAACCGATGATGTGGTCGCTGGTCGGGGAGGTCTGTAGGATCGTGCCCAGTTGCTCGCCCGCGGCATCACGAACGATGTTCTCCGCCGATTCACTCTCGACGGATGCCACCGCCGGGAAAAAAGGCCGTACTTGCTCCAGGCTGAGTGGTTGTTGAGGCTGCGCTTGTTGGGCGGAAGTGAACCGCTCATGCTGCCGGTGGATCATCACCACAATGGCGGCGAACAGCGCAACCCGGACCGCGTGGATCAGCCATCGCCGCCAACTGCGCGCCTTCCCTGCGGTACTCATCAATCCTTCCGCACAATTTGAACAGCATCCGCATGCACGCAACCGCCGGCACCCTTGGTGGTAATTTCCACGAAGTTCTTTTCGCCCTTGGTGAAGTCAAACGTGCCGAGTGAAATGAACCCCTGTTCCAGCGGTGGTTTTTGTTTCATATTCACGCGTACCGTCCGGCCTTTGTCGCCTGTCGAAATCATGACCGGCACCTGATTGCCACGATTTTCGTGCGGCTGATAGGCAATCCGGACCTCATAGGTTCCGCTCTTTGCAATCGGTAGGTCAAAACGGATGCTGGCGTCCTTGAACGCGTACAGGTAATTCCATCCCACGTAACCGGGCAGGCCCTCGCCGACGGTCCAACTTCCGGTTTGTTCGGCCTGCTTATCGTCGATCACAATGCCTTCGAGTTTCGAGGGATCCAAACCGGTCATGGGGCCAAACGGGCCGGCGAGAGATAGGGCGTCTTCGGGGATAACGATCTCGTCGTTGACCGTCATGCGGCGTGCTTTGCCGGGCAATTTCAGTAAATCGACCATGGCTTCCCAGTGCTCTTTGTAGACCTGTCGCGGCATACAATCATTCAGGACACACAGACTGGCGGCGCGGCCGATGACTTCGCCCATCATGCCGCAGGTCTTCATCACCCGTGTGGTCCCCAGCGCTTGGTGTGTGACACTGATGCAGCGGCCCGCCATGAACAGGTTCTCGATGTTGCGCGAATAGAAACAACGGTAAGGCACCGGATAGCCGTATCCACGATCAATCCGCCGGTCATGCACGGCGACGGAAATGAAAGGATTGTCCGCGAATTTCTCCGCATATTGTTTCTTGGGATAGTGCAGATCGATCGACCAGGTGCTCGGCACGCAACCGTCTGTGAATTGCCGTTTATCAACGATGTCCTCTTGCGTGAGCACCACGTCCCCCATCAGCCGTCGCGATTCGCGCGGGCCGCCGATGTAGGCGATCCAAGTTAAAAATGCCGTGGTATGTTTGTCGGCGCCGTCGCGGTTTTTCATCGCGTTGAAAGCGCCGTACACCGCTCGCAAATTCCAATCGCGAATCGCCTCCGCTCCGCCGATTGCATCTTTATCGAACCCACTTTCCCAAAACCATTGCCCATGATGGTCGCGGGGATAGGGGAAATCCTTCATCGCCAAATCCAAAGCCCAGGGCGTTTGTGGAAATGCGACAGGTTTCTCCCTTTCGTCCCAAGCCCACATGTTGCTCATTCCCATACGGCCTTTGGGGGTCATCTCCCAATCCGCGCCAGCCAAATATCCAATCGTGCCGTGGCCGGTCCCGTCGACGTAGAGTCGGCCGCGAAATCGTTTCTGAGCGCCGCTGTGTGTGTCGAACGCATCAACCGCTGTGATCTTTTTGCCTTCGGTTTTTACATCGAATGCATGGTGGTTGAGAAACAAATCGATATTTGGTTCCGCTCGAATGATGCGTTCTTTTTTCGCGTCTTCAAATTCCTCATAGGTGCCGGGGGATTTTTTGGCTTTGTCCGCGAACTCTTCCACAATTTCGCCAATCCGCGGATAGCGTCCGCGACGTATCAGTCCCTGCGACCAAACACGGACTTCGCTAGAACCGTTTCCACCCAGCACCGGACGGTTTTGGATCAGAGCGACCTTACATCCCATGCGCGCTGCGGAGAGCGCGGCACCCATGCCGGAGTAGCCCCCGCCAATAACGACCAAGTCATAGCCACCTTTTTCGATCGGTCCTTCGGGAATTCCCAGCAATTGGCTGCGCCACTTCGGCAAGATTTTGGATTCATTGGGCGGCGGTTCGTCCCCTTTTGTAAACAGAATGGCATCGCAACGTCCGTCGAACCCGGTCAAGTCGTGCAGGGACAACGTGGTCTTTTTGTTTTTGATTTGAACCATGCCACCATCCTGCCAGGACCATTCCGCCCCCTCGGTACCGAACGTTTCCGAAAGCGGTTGGCCGTCGATGAGCAGTTGAAACCGCCCCGGTTGTCCCGGTGCTTTCCAGCGGGCGACCCAATCCATGGTCCGCACGAACACACGATACTCGCCGGTTTCGGGGAACTCGACCTCGGTCACCGCATCGTCGACCGGGCGTCCCAATCCGTGCGCTAATAAATACGGAGAACCCATGCTCTCGATGAATTGCGTATCGAGCTTCCATCCGCCGTGTGACGGAAAGCTTTCCGCTTCGACGAGGACTTGTTGCGCTGCGACAGGTTGGGCTGTCCAAACGAGAATCAACAGGGCCAGGATTCGAGCATTCAAGGGAACTATCTCCACAGATTTGGCCGGCAGGGGGCAGATGACGTTAGGTTTCATCATAACCGTTCGCTAACCACGAAAAAACCCGCTGCACGATTTGCCGCCTCATTATATAGACACAGCCGTAGGGCAGGCTCCCGCCTTCCGCCCGCGCGTTATCCACCTATATTCTGCAGTCGCGTTAAAATTGCCGTCATGCGAGCCAACACGCGCTCTCGGTCATCGACCGGACGGCCTTCCATGGCGATCCATTGCACCCAGGTCATTCCGCTGAGCAGCACGCCGCTACGATCAAAGAGCTCTACCGCCGCCCACTCATCGATCGATAACCGGCAGACCGATTGGTAGGCGGTCAATGCCGTTTCCCAGCCGCGACGGTCATCGCCGACCAAACTCCCCACGAGCCGCGCGATATCGCCGGCGACCGTTTCGCTGCGACAGGCGCTGGGATCAATGATGCCGGTCACTTCTTCACCGACGAATAAAATGTGGTCATGCCAAACATCCCGCAGGCAGGGTTGCAAACGAAATCGAAGACCTGCCGCCATGCGGAGTTCATCAGCAACACGCGGCGCCATGCTTTTGAACGCAGAGATCAATTGGCTTGCTACAGCCTGGAACTCCGACCAGGCATGTCCCTCAACGGATCGGGAAGCCATGTCGAGACGTTTTGAGTTCCATTTGACAACCAGCCGCAACCGCTCGCCGATTCCAGGAGATGCCGCGTTATCATGTGAGGCAAACCATTGCCGGTGGTTTTCACTGGGGCGGAATGTTGCCGCGGCACGATGCCAACTGGCCAACGCGCGCAAGGCGGCGGACAATTTGGCCTCAGATGGCTGCACCAGATAATCGGCTGCTCCCGGCATCCAGGGTTCCAATTGCCAAAGGTGACTGCCGACATCGACCAAGGTGGTCCCGCTTACGGCCGTGACCGGGGGGGCGATCCATTTGATGTGTTGGTCACGCAGGTGATGTAACAGTTGATGCAAGCCAAGGAGACGGTCGCTGTGCAGCCCCTCTGCGGGCCATTGACGCACGGCGAACTCTCCCGATGCCGTTGTCGCTTTCCAAACGCGCGCGCCACTAAAACCGGCTTGGTTGACCGGCACGCACTGCGTCGGATGATACTGCGACGAATAATTGGCCAGCACCCGGCGGAGCACGCCCTGTTGCTTGTCGTCTTGCATTTCGATTAACTCAATCGGTTCGAAACGACTTTTCTCAATTCAACGGCAACTTCCCTCATCACACTAGGCCAATCCCCCCAATCGCGTTGGCGAAAGAGCCGCATTGTGGGATACCACGGCGAGTCGCTACGCTCCAGTTGCCAACGCCAATCCGGAGTGTGTGATAACAGCGTCCAGACATCGCTGCCGAGTGCACCGGCCAAATGAGCGACTGCTGTGTCGACGGTGATCACCAGATCCAAACGATTGATCAATGCCGCCGTTTGCGTAAAATCGGTCAATCCGCTTCCCGCATCGAGGACGCGCTCGCGCCAATCCACGGCGGCTAGTTGTTGCAAGCCGGCGGCTCCCACTTGCAGGCTGATGAATCGTGTCCCGTCGGTTTCGATCAGTGGAGCCATTTCCGACAAGGGGCAAGACCGGACCAAATCGCGCGGCTGTACCGGATTGCCCTGCCAAACAAGACCCACGTTCAACTGGGTGGGATCGATAATGTCGTCGAATTGTGATTCCACATCGCCAACACTTAAGTAGGGAACGGCTGCGGGCAATGTGTCGCCGGTGACTCCCAAGACTCCTGGAAGGCTCAGTAACGAAATGTGCGCATCGGTCATTGGCACAAAATCACCTTCGACGATGACCTCCGCTACTCCAGCAGTGCCCCGCAACAAATCGCCGAGACCGCGTTGGCAATGCAGGATAATTCGTGCGCCGCTGGCCGCCTGTGCGGGCGCGAGGAATCTCGCGAATTGCAAGGTGTCGCCGAAACCTTCATCGGCATGCACCAGCAACGTTTTTCCGGCCAACGATTCCCCACGCCAGCGCGGTTGCAAAAATGTCTGCGGCGAGGCCGACATGATGGCTTCAAATCCTTCCCAACCCGCCGCCAAGTCACCCGCCAACATCTGAGTCGTTGCCAGGTTGAATCGCGCCATCGGAAAATCGGGCTGTATTTCAAGCGCGCGATCAAACGCTGCGCAGGCCGCTTCTAATTGATGCGAGGAGCGGAGGGCATTCCCTAGATTGTTGTGGCCCTCGGCATAATCGGGACGCAGCATAACGGCCTGTTGAGCTGCAGCGACGGCGTCTTCCAGTCGTCCGAGTCGCTCGTAGACATACGACAGGTTGCTATGGATTTCAGCGTAATCGGGTTGGAGGCGTACGACCTGTTCATAAGCAGACGCGGCCTCGGCGGATTTCTCCTGTTGTGTCAGTGCGAAACCGAGTCGCACGTGAGACTCAATATCTTCAGGAGCCAACGCGAGGTGTTGGACGAAGCAGTCTTCTGCCAGGGGCCATTTTTGCTGCTCTTCATAAATCTGCCCCAGATTAAAATACGCCTCTACATAATTCGCGTCCTGCTTGAGTGCGCGATTCAGACACGTGATTGCCTGCTCGAATTGGCCTTGCGCTTTATAGGCAATCCCCAAATTATTATGGGCAGCGGCGACGTGGGGTTGAGCGGCGCAGACCTGTAACAGCAATTCCACAGCCGCAGCGAACTCTCCCCGCTGCAACAGCAACGTGCCGAGCAAGTACATCGCATCCAGGTGGTGCGGCACATCCTGCAACACACGACGGTAAACCGGTTCGGCTGCGGAAAGGTCTCCAGCTTGGTGCAGGGCAACTGCTGCGGTGAATTGTGTTTGTGGGTCGGGCATTGCGTGTTTCCGGTAAAACGCGGAATTGCGTTCCGTGCGGATTAGAAGCAGTATGTGCGTCGGAGGTGGCGCTATTCACATCAGATCATAGACCATGTGTGTCATCAATCAATGCACGCCTAATACGTCCTACCCAAGCACGTAGGACATGCCGCTTATTTGCCGACAGCGCCGCACGCATGGGAATCCACAGTTCGATAAGCGGCCCGCCAAGTCGCTCACAATCGTCTTGGCTGATCGTCCTCCCGCAGGCCGACGTAACATGACTGGACGAGCTTGGTTTCGTCGCAAATTGCGGTCCGAGTCCACACGT